>JAPUGN010000080.1 GCA_027298165.1 Nitrospinota bacterium | reverse complement strand
CGTTATGGGCCGCCAGCCGGTCGGAATCCTCTTCATCAATAAAATTCAAATGGATAGCGACCAGTTCCCGTAGAGCGCCCAACTGCTCCAGGTAGCGTACAGGACTGACACCGGGAGGGGTCCACGAGGGGTCATAAGCATTCCGCTGGTGGAGCAGTCCCAGCAAATCACCACTGCCATCTCGCAAAAACTGAGCTTCTTCCGACACCTCGGCCACGTGACAGGACAACCGGCAATCCATGCGTTCGGCCAGTTGTTTCAATTCCCGAAATAGCGCCGGCGAAACGGAATAAGGCGCATGAGGCGCCAGCGCCAGTTGCACCTTCGAGCCGGTATTGGGATGCTCCTGCAGAAGCGTTGCCAGCTCCCGGGTCCTGGATTCCGCCACCTCCTTCTGAAAACCAAAGGTCTCCAGAAAAAGTACCTGATGGAAGGGCAGGTTCTGGTATTCCACCAGGAGCTCTGTATGGGAAAAATAATCGGCCAAGGCAGTGACCCCGGATTCGATCAGCGTCTGCGCCTCGGTGTGCATGGCGGACACCCGGTCATGCCAGGAGAGAGCCGCGTTTTCGCTCACCACCGATTGGATCCAGTCGACGAACCGGTCCTGTCTGGCGACTTTTCCCTTCAAGCCCGATAACGACAAATGACAATGGGCATTCACGAAACCGGGGAGCACCAAACAATCGGACTTATCATGGGTGACCCCGGCAAACGATTCGCTGACGTCCGAGTGCAGATCGACAATGCGGCCGCGGTCGATGACCACCTCGCCGTTTTCATAATCGTCCCCGCTCATGCTCACGAGCTTTCGAAATAAAACGCGCGTCAATGCATCGGCCATCATAAAATCGGTTGGAAAGGTTATGGGAGATCGGCCTGGATGCCCCACTGGGTGTGGAGGTTCACTTTATTATTGTGTCCTCCCAGGGAATAACGGTCATCGCCGCCGCCGGTGTCGAACAGGATGCCGAAACTGTCCAGTCCGCGAAACGCTTCAGGATTGCCATGACCCTGCCCTTGGTCGCTCAAATAATATTCGTCGTTGCCGCCGTTATCGCCGAGTACGCCAAAGCCGTTGCCGTTGCCTGCGCCTTGGGACAGGGTGCCTCCAATATATCGGTCGTTGCCGCCGTTGTCCAAGAGAAACCCGACGGCCAGATCGTGTCCGCAACCCTGCGACACCCCGTAGCGGGCGATATAGTGATCATCCCCGTTCGCATCGTTCAAAATCCCGGCGGCGAGATGAATTCCTGCACCCTGCGAATAGCGTCCGGCGGTATAGAGATCGTGTCCCCCGGAGTCGTTCAGTATTCCGAGGCCGTACCAGTAGCCCGCGCCCTGCGAAAAATAATCGCCGACGTAGTTGTCGTTGCCCCCGGCATCATCCAGAATACCGATGCCGCCCGAAGCACCGGCCAGGTCGCCCCACGGGCGGATACCGTAACCGAAGCCCTGCGACATGGAAAGATAAGCCTTGCCGGGTTCGCGATGGTCCGGATAAACGCCCCCCGCAAAATACCGGTCGTTGCCCTCCCCTTCGAGAATCAAACCCAGTCCGCGGACGAAGCCGAATCCCTGGGCATAAACGGCGGCGTTGTATTGATCGTTACCGTCCGACTCGGCGATCAGGCCGACTCCCAGAAACCCCGCGCCCTGGCAAAAGGAATGGCACCGGTATTCGTCCCGGCCGCCGGTATCGACCAGCATCCCGACGCCCAGAACCCCGGCGCCTTGTGCGAAACTTTCCGCCAGGTAGCGGTCGTTCCCTCCCAGGTCGATCAGAAACCCGCCGCCCAGAATACCAGCACCCTGGGCATGATCCGCACCGGCCAGGTACACGTCGTCACCGGAGAAATCAATCACCACGCTGAACGGATGGCCGACGCGGCTAGCCCCGGCACCGTTCAGATAACGGTCGTTGCCGCCGAGGTCGACGATCAACAGCGCGTCCTGTTCATAGACCTGGTCCCCGGTTCCGCCGACGATCATCAATCCGTACCGGGTATAGACGTAAGTGATGTCACCTTTTTGCTCGATGATCCAGCCTTCGTGGAACAGCGAAAACTGATCCAGATTGTCCTTCCACTCCACAAGCGTTTCCAGATCGATCGCCTGTGCAATATTGAAAGAAGCGGTGAGCAACTTCTGCACATCCACCTTCAAGGCGGTGTTGAGAAAATCTGTAATAACGGGTTGGTTCTTCAAGGCGGCCTCGTCGGTCAGGTCGCGGGGCTCAAGACTGTCCACCATCAGATGCCGGATGCCGCGATACAGAAGGTCTTGCTCATCCGGCGTCAACAGAGCCAATGCTTCGTCGCGCAGGGCCTCGGCACTCGCCAGCGCTGCCAGCAGGCGGTCCAGCAGTTGTTCGAGATCGGCGGGTCTTTTACCCGGCGCCTTCTGAGCCACTTTAAAGTCCAGCTCCTGCAGGGCCGAACGGATGAGGCCACCACTGTTCAACCGCCCACCGATGAAGTTTTTGCGCAGGCTGGCCGTCAATCCATACGAGATCAGCGGCAGATCCATCGGTTGATTGAGTACGGCATTGACTTCTTGCAGACGAAACGGATTGTAGGTTTTACCTTTGACGGCGGTGGTCACCGCATGGGTGGTGTGTTCGCGCATTTCCTCGACCGTGGCCGCGTAATCCTCCAGCCGGTTTTTGGATCGCAGAATGCGATACAGGAGGGAATCCTTCAAATCCAGCACTTCCCACCGGGAGGGTTTGATGAACACCGGTGTGGTCGGTTTCTGAAAAAGCTCCACCGGCAACTCCATCTCCCGAGTCCTGCGTTTGATTTTCGGGCGCAGAATGTTTCCGGCGCCGGTGTCCTGCACCCGGCGGTTGAAATTCATCATCAGCGAATTTTCTTTGCCGATGGACAACTGTTCACCGTGGGCCGCCAGAATGATATCGCCGGGAAGTAACCCGGCGCGCTCGGCGGAGGAATGGGGAAACACCTTGAGCACTTCCAGGGTGGGGGCAAAATCGTCGGCCCCTTTCGGAAACAACGGCGGGCCTTCCTGCATGGTGATGCCCAGCCAACCCTTCAGTTGCCGCGGCGGGCGGACAGGCACCGCCACCTCTTCCATCACGTCCGGCGGCATGGCAAACAGCAGTTGTACCAACGCCGGGTCGTCCACAATCTCTTGACCTAATCCTTGAGTCGACTCCTGCCAATAGATGGAGGCATCCTCCGGTTCCGCAAAGGCGGGGGAGGCCCCGGCAAAACTCATCCACCCAAGAATCATCCCGACATGCCCCCACGTGGGCCATTGCTTCCGTTGCATAAACATTAAAACCACGTTTGTTGGCGGTAGGTGTTATAGGCGTCGCCGAATTTTTGGAAGAGCGCCTTTTCTTCGAGGCGCGAGCGGAGGATGTTCAGGGGCAGAACCACCACAAACAAATAAATCATCCCGGCGGTCGAACCCACCGCCAGGAACAAACCGAGCAGGGTCATATCGATTCCCAAATACACCGGATGCCTCAGATATTTGTAGATGCCGTGGGTCACCAGCCGCTCGCCTCCCGGCAGAACCGCAAGGGATTTGCCGAGATACATCATCGCTACAGTCCACAACGCCACGCCGGACAACCCCACCGTCAACCCGACATAGACGAGCGGGCGGATGCCGAAACCGAAATGCTTCGGCGCAAACCACGCCAGCACCAGTGCCACTAAATAAAGCGACGGCACCAGCACTGTCAATGCGGCAGCTTTACCCGGTGACAGCGATTTCCAAAAATCCGAATTGGTTTCATTCATAATTTTTTATAGGGCCGTAACACTGCGGCAACGAATTATAATTTATTGAACAGGTGCCGTTCCCACTCCTCCTGTCCCTCCAGAATTTCCATAGCAATACGCACCGCGTACACCGGCATGCTGAACGCATGCCCCTGCAGTTTGACGGCATCCTTTTCGGTGGTGACAATCAGCTTCGCGCCGGACTGACGGGCGCGATTTTCAATGGCCTGCAACTCCTCAGTGGAATACTCGTGATGGTCCGGAAAAAAATTCTGGTTCACAACCTGCACCGGTACCTGTTCCAGCGTATGAAAAAAATCGAGCGGATGGGCGATGCCACAAAACGCCTCGACCGGCTGGTGCCGCACCGTTTCGATCCCCAACTCCTCCCCCGAGCCGATGTCGATGATCGACTGCACCCGGAATCCGGATTTGACGACCGGCACCTGTTGGTGGTTGCACCCGTCGACCTGGTTGCTGTGGGCTTCTCCACGGCACCGGGTCAGGCAGATCAGGTCGGCCCGTTTCACGGCGGACAGCGGTTCGCGCAACTCACCCGCGGGAAACACCACACCGTTACCGAACGGATGAGTTTCGTCGCATAACAGAATGTTGAGGTCGCGGTGCAGGGGCAGATGTTGGTAGCCATCGTCCAGCACCAGAACGTCGGCCCCAAAATGGTCGATGGCGTATTGCCCCGTTATGTAACGCCGGCGTCCGGTCAAAATGGGAATGCCCGTCAGCCGTTTGGCCATCATCACCGGTTCGTCCCCCACCGCTTCGGGACTCAGCAGGAGGGATTGCCCGTCCGATACCACGTTGACGGGTTCCCGCGACTGGCCGCCGTAACCGCGGCTGAGGATGGCGGGTTTGAATCCCTGCCGCTTAAGGATATCGGCCACCTTCATCACTGTGGGCGTCTTGCCGGTGCCGCCCAACGTCAGATTGCCGATGCTGATCACCCGGCAACTCAGGCGGTGCGTCTGAAAAATTTTAAAGCGGTAACACCGGGCGCGCACCCTTTGGACCAGCGCATACACCACCGCAACCACGCGCAGCAGGCCGTACACCGGCATCAGGTGCAGGGAACGCTTGGGAGAAATGACCTCATAGAAAAAAGCTTCGAGGCTCATGGACGTGTTCCGCGATCCTTTCTCTTTTCTGCAGATGATTGGCGTCTGGTTTATAATCGATAGTCATGGGCATTGCGTACAATATTATCATAGCCGCCGCTCTCCTACTGCTTTCTCCCTACGGGCTGATCCGCGGGGTCCTGGATTCTGCGTTCCGGACCGAGTTGATCCAGCGCCTGCGGCAGTGGAAATCCGTACCGCCGCAAACCGGATCTCTGTGGGTGCACGCCTCATCGGTAGGCGAAGTGCGGGTGGCGGTGTTGTTGATCCAGGCCCTGCAACGGAAATTCCCCGGCCGCGCGGTGGTGTTATCCACCTTCACCCAGACCGGCGAGGCTCTGGCCCGGGACGCGTTGGGCTGCCCGGTGTTCCGGCTACCGCTGGATTTGCCGTTCCTTATCCGTCCCCTGCTGAAGCGCCTCGATCCCGCCATTCTCATTTTAATCGAAGCGGAGTTCTGGCCCAACTTGTTGCGCGCCTGTTTTAGAAAGCAGATCCCCGTAATGCTGGCCAACGGCCGGCTGTCCGCCAAATCCTTCCTGCGCTACCGCAAACTCAAACCCTGGTTCCTGTGGCTGACCGCGGCCGTCCGGGTGTTTGCCATGCGCTCCCAAACGGAGGCCGACCGGCTGCTGCAATTGGGGATCGAGCCCTACCGGGTAAAGGTGGCTGGCAATATGAAGTTCGATGCGCTCTCCGCCGAGGCGGCCCCTGCTCTAAAAGTTCCTCAAATTGGCGAAAATACAGTTATTTTCGGTTCCACCCGGCCGGGCGAGGAGCGGGCGATCGCAAAAGCCATTTCGCAATTTCGCCAAAACCCTTTAAACTGGAAGTTCATAATTGCCCCTCGCCATATGCAGCGATGCCGCGAGGTGGAGGGTATTTTAAGGGACTCGGGATTGACGGTGACGCGCCATTCGGAACTTCAGAAGGTTGCGGATAACGGGCCGGCGCCCGTGGTGCTGGTCGATACTTTGGGCGTGCTGAACGATTATTACCGGACGGGGAAAGTGGCCTATGTGGGCGGAGGATTCGATCCCAAACACGGCGGCCACAATATCGTCGAACCTGCCCTGTGGGGACTGCCAGTCCTTTACGGCAAACACATGGGCAACTTCGAGGAAGAGGCGCGCCTGCTGGCCGAATCCGGAGGCGGAATTCCCATCGAACGTCCGGAAGACCTGGCGCAAGTATTGGCAACTCTGCTAAGCGACCCGAAAGAAATACAGCGACGGGGTGCTCTGGCGGCCGAAACCGTTGAACGGCAACAAGGTGCCGTTGATCGTCATGTGGATGGGATTCAATCCCTGCTTAAAGGAATTTCTGCTTGAACATGAAACCCACAGCACAGCAACCGCCCACTACTCAGGGCACTCGGAGTCCGCAAAAAGGGGCGGGAGCCAACCTCAGCAAAAAAATTAAAATTTTAAAAGCCCTTTCCTATGCCGCCGGGTTTTTCATCATGCCGGTCTTCGGAATACATTCTCTGGTATCCGGAAAAAAACGGCGCGGCCTCAAGCATCATTTCGGATGGGTGCCCGAGGTGGACAAACAACCCGGACAGAAACTGGTGTGGGTGCACGCCCTGTCGTTGGGCGAGGTCAACGGCGCGGCGCCGGTCCTGAAAATCCTCCGGGACAAGCGGCCCAACATCATGATCGTGGTGTCGGTCACCACCGACGCCGGGTACGACGCCGCCCACCGGTGGATTCCGTTTGCGGACCACATCTTTTTTCATCCCCTGGACTGCTGGCCATTTATCAACCGCGCGCTGGACCGCATCCAACCGGATTTGTATGTTCTCACCGATACCGGGTTCTGGCCCAGCATGCTGATCAACCTGAAAGAGCGGCGCATTCCGCCAATGGTGTTCAACGGCAGGATTTCGCAGAAATCGCAGAACGGGTACAAGCGGGTTTCCTGGCTGGTCAAGCCTCTACTGGAATCGTTTGCGGTGATCTGCATGCAGAGCGAACGCGGGCGCACCACCATTCAACAACTGGGTGCCCCGTCGAAACGCGTGCGCATTGTCGGCGATACCAAATTCGACGCCCTGCAGATCGTCCCGGAGCCGGAACGGCGCCGCATCCGCGACCGCCTGAAAATCCCGAAGGACGGCCTGGTGTGGGTGGCCGGCAGTACCCACGAAGGCGAGGAAAAAATCTGCGTCGAGGCCTATTTGAAACTGCGCAGGAAATTTGCCAACCTTTCCATGGTCATCGCTCCCCGCAGGCTGGAGCGTGTGAAAGATATCGCCAATTATCTGAAAAAAAATAATATAAAATTTGTGCTCCGATCGGAAATAGACCCGCGGGAGAGTCCGCAGACCAATATCGTTTTGCTGGATACATTGGGCGAACTGGCTAAGGTGTACTCCATCGCCAACATCGCGTTTGTCGGCAGGAGCCTGTTCCCGCCGGGCGGCGGCCACAATCTGCTGGAACCTGTGGCGCAGGGCGTGCCGGTCCTGCACGGGCCGTATTTTGAAAACATCCAGAAAACCGCCAGCGAGCTGAAGCTAAAAGGCCTGGCCACTATCGCGGCTGACGACCAAACCCTGTTCTCGTCCATACGAAGTCTTCTGGGCCATGAGGAACACCTGGTCAAACTCCGGGCAAAGGCCGAGGCTTTTATTCAGGAGAAAAAAGGATCTGCGGTGGAAATCGCCAAATACATTGTGGCTATCTTGAAGTAATCACTAACTCCGGTCCTACTGAAAGAGGTTTCAAAACAAGCCTATGCCTTTTACAGAGTTAAAATCGACCTACGATATTCTCCAAAAATTGACCTTTCCGGACAGCGAGGAATCGGAACAGTTGGCGGAATGGGTGTTTGACTTGATGGAGGTGGATGCCTATTATTCCCAGCTGGCTCTGGCCGTCATCAATGACAAAGACTACGCCCTATGCCAGGATGCGGATTTCCTGAAAGTAAAAACCCTCAAAATCTGGGTGGAGTCTTTCAGGCAAATTCCGGGGAATGACCGTCACAACATCGCCTACTGCAAAATGCACATCAACGCCCTGGAACGCCTGGTCGACAAACTGCAGGCCGGAGAGTAACCGGGACCCGCCCCGACCGTTGAAGTTTATTCGGCCCTTCCCGCCGCTTCCACACGTTCTCCTTTTTTTTCAGCGGTCCACCGGCTGACCCCCCACACCGCCAGCGACGCCAACGCAAACGCCGGCACCAATTCATAAATCACCGAATCGGAAAGTCCCGTCATCTTCCAGATCAGGGTAGTCGTAAACCCGACCCCCATCCCGGCAATGGCGCCTTCCCGCGTCACCTTCCGGGAAAACAACGAAAACAAAATCACCGGGCCGAAGCTCGCCCCCAGCCCCGACCACGCAAACAACACGAACCAGAAAATAACCGGCACCTTCAGCAATGCGATGATCATCGCCCCGAGGCCCAGTAGAAGCACTGACATGCGACTGATCATAATTATTTGTTTATGGGTCGCGTCGCGGTTGATCATTTTGGTGTAAACGTCATGCGCCACGGCGGATGCGGCGACGATGATCTGCGCCGACACGGTGGACATGATCGCCGCCAGCACGCCCGTTAACACCACCGCCGAAACCACGGTCGGAAGTAAAGCCTCCGCCGCTTTCGGAAACAGGTGCTCCGGATCGTTCAGGTCCGGAAACAACGCATGCCCGCACAATCCGAGCACGATTGCCGACCCGTAGACCAAAAACCCCCAGCCCAGGGCGATCCACATGCCGAGGCGGATGGTTCGGGTATCTTTGGCGGCCATGTAACGGTTGAGCACGTGCGGTTGTCCGGGATAACCGAGGCCGATACCGAGCAGGCCGACCATGAATCCGAAAAAAGCCCCCACCGTGCGGCCGCCCATCCACTCCAGCGACTGCGGATGCGCCTGGCTCACCTGTTCGACCATGCCGCCGAACCCGCCGAGGCTCACCAGCGCAATCACCGACAACACCACCAGGCCAAATACCATGATGAGGCCCTGCACGAAATCGGTCCACACCACCGCCAGAAATCCGCCCAGCATCGTGTACAGAATAATGATCGCCGCGCCGATAGGAATGCTTAAATGATGCGGTACGCCGAAGACAGCGTCGAAGGTTTTGCCGATGGCGGCGAACTGCGCCCCGACATAGGCCATCATGCACATGAAAATGATGACGACGGAGATCAGGCGTAGCACGTGGGTCTTGTCCTGGAAATGCGCTTCCAGATAATCGGGAATGGTGATGGCCTGGGTTTCGTGCGAATATTTGCGCAGGCGTTCCGCCAGCAACATCCAGTTGACGGCGTAGCCCATGAGACATCCCGGCAGAAACCAGACGGCAGCCAACCCTTCCTTATAGACGAGGCCCACCGTGCCCAGCACCGCCCAAGCGCTTTCCGACGAAGCGGTGGAGGACACCGCCGTCACCCACGCCTTGAGCGACCGGTCCGCCAAAAAAAATTGGGAAGGCGATTTCGCCTTGCGCGAGGCCACCCACCCGATCCCCAGCAGGAGGACCACATATAATATGAAAACCACACTGATGGCGCCGGATAGTTCGGTCATGGGTATAGTGTAAGGCATTCATATAAAATCAGAAACCGCCGGCGGAAATATTTTTGAGACTCTTTGAACCTTGACTCATCCGGTTTTTGGCCGCCACTTTTGAATCCGGTTGTTGGCGTAGTCCGTTACAAAAACATCGCCCGTCTCCGCCACGGCTACCGCTATGGGGTGTTTAAATCGACCGGGAGCGGTGCCTTCTTCTCCAAATGCGGCCAGGAATCCGCCCATCGGCGAAAATTTCTGGATACGATGGTTATAAAAATCTGCAACAAAAACATTTCCGGATCTGTCCACGGTGATGCTCGTCACAACTGCAAACCAGCCTTTGAAGGAACCCGAAATATCCAGGGCGAAGGGACCTCCCCACTTGTGGGAAAATTGTCCCTCGGGTGAGAAGACCTGAACCCGGTCATTGTAGCCGTCGGCGACATAAAGAGACCCATCCAGACCCAGGGCCGCATCGGTGGGGTAATTGAATTTCCCAGCCCAGATACCTGTCTTTCGGGTATCGCCCCATTGACGGACAAACGTCCCGTCGGGACGCAGGTGCTGGATTCTCTGATTATAGAAATCGGCAACGAACAGATCGCCATTGGGAGCGACCGCCACTCCGCCCGGCGCATCCAACTCACCCGGTCCGGAACCGGAATGTCCGATTGTTCTTTGATGGGTGCCGTCGAACGCAAAGACCTCGATACGGTCATTCCAGTAATCGGCCACAAAAAGCTCGTTATGGGCAATGGTCAGATTCATGGGGCGCCCCAGTTGGCCCGGTTCTGTTCCGGCGGCACCGAATTGACGCTTGAAGTTGCCCTCATAGTCGAACACCTGGATTCGAGAATTACGGGCATCGGAGACAAACACCTCGTGGTCGGTGACGGCGATTCCCGTTGGATCGTTGAATTCTCCGGGACCGCTTCCTTTGATGCCCCAAGCGGTCACGAACCGGTATCCCGGCTCCTTTTCTGAAGCCATGAAAGTCGCACATCCAAAAACAAGAAAACCTGCCGCAATAAGCAACGGGATTCCCCGAATCATGAGGGTTTTATATTTAACATCCATTGCATCTCTCTCAGAAGTTGAATCGGAAGCCGAAGCGGACAATGAAGTCCTTCTCCAAGGCCGTGCCGTTGAGGTCCTGAACCACAGGGATTTGCACCCCTCCTTCCACAATCCACCGTTTGGTCACGTATTGCAGTCCGGGCATGAGAAACAGCGAGGTGCCACCGGAATTGGGGTCTTCGGCACCGTTACTCCGGTTTTTATTCTGGTGGATGAGGTTTCCTTCAACAACACCATAAAGGAAACCGGGAACTCCGCTTCCCAAACTGCGCGGCCAAAGGCGATACTGGAAAGAAGCATCAAGGCGGGCGACATCACCAAACTCAAAATTGTTGGCCTCGGTGTTGATTTTGTAACTGGCCTGGGCATCAATTTCAAAGTCGAGCGATAGATAGGTTGCCACCAGGCCGCCGAACGGGTCGACGGAACCTGATCCGGCCTGCACGCTGGGAGGAAGGCGGCCCAATCCATCGGTTTCATCATCTTCCCCGGTGGGAAGCTCTATACCGAAAAAGGGCGCAATACGAAAGGTGCGCCCGGGAATGTCATCTTTAAAAACCGTATATCGACCGAACAGGGTCAGATCGCCTATACCTCTTGTGTCACGTGTGCGGCGCACACCCATCGAGGTAATCTCCAGACTCTTGTCCACATAGGGGAGCACTCCGAAAATGGCCAAATCGCTTGTTACCCCGTATCCAAGGACCGAGACGGCGGCAAATACCTCACGATCCCGGTCCGCGCCACTGGGGTCGTCGCCCGACCGATCGAACACAAATTGCTGACGGAATATAAATTCATCTTCGGCGACGGGCAAGGCCGTGTTGAAAGTAATGGGAGCGCTCCAGGCGGATCCAATTCCAACAAACAAGAAAAACGCAGTGCTTGCCCCTATTCGCCAGATGACCCTTTTTAGCCGATCAATAATTTTCAAAACCATGTCTTTTATTCCTTCCCTGTGTCTTCTGGGCCCACTTGGACTTCTACGAAATCGCGGAGGGTGAACCCGGCGGCTTTTACGGTTTTTCTGGCCGTCTTTTCATCCAACGTTTTTCCAGCGGCCATGGTGATGAGGGTCGTCCCCGTCTTAAGGTCGATATCAATTTTTTCAACACCCTCGACCTTGCTGAATTTTTTTTCTATGCCATAGGTGCAGAAGGGGCAGGAAAGACCGTCCACATATACTTTGTAGACATGCTGCGCCGCTTGCGCCCCGGCGGCCGTTACTCCGAGGAACAAAACAAAAAGAATGCATCCGAGAGTTTTCAGGGTCACCTTAATTTTCGTGTGATAAAACATTTTCAGGTCTCCGTAAGGTTTCGAGTGTTTCTCAATGTCCCAGAGGTTGCCCCAGACCGGCGGCTTTAAGGGTTGCTTCATTGATCCCCTGGCCGCAACAGTCTGCAAGCCGGCCGTCAATCACGACTGCCGGGACAGAACCGATACCCAGATTTTTTGCTCTTTGAGCGATATCCGGGTTTTTCATATCCAGCACGGTTACCTCAAAGGATGAACAGGCCAGACGGTTCACAACGGAAACCGCTTCTTCGCAAATCGCACATCCCGCACTGAAAATTTCTACTTTGCGTTTGTCATTCATGATTCTTTCTCCTTCTTTTTTTTAACTCTGCCCGGGTGGTGTTCGGCCCTTCAATAGCTTCAATGATCGAGCACAACTGTAACGCTCCCTGGCCAGGGCAAGCTTTAATCAGTTTCTGAAGAGCCGTTTGGATCCCTTTCATTAGCGCGATCTTCCGGTTGACCTCATCGAGTTTGGCTTGCGCCCGCTCACGGACATCGGCGCAATCGGTCGCGGGGTCCGTACGCAGTGACAGCAGTTCTTGAATCTCACGAAGGGAGAAACCCAGTTCCTGGGCCTGGCGGATGAACCGTATTCGTTCTGCCGCTTCAGCGGTGTAAACCCGGAAACCACCCGAGGAGGGTTTGGGCGGTTGATCGACCAGGCCCTTGCGCTCGTAAAAACGAATGGTTTCTACTCCGACACCGGCTTCTTTGGCAATTTTGCTGATGGTCATGGTCTTCATAATTCACCTCGTAAGAAATATACACTCCGTACCATTGTACGGAGTCAAGCCTGAAAGCAACACTATTTGATTGGGGCGGAAAAGCTTTTCAAAATCACGTTAATGAACAAAAAGCGGACTGTCTGCAGGGTGGATTATTAGCCGGATTTTCGCTACACTACGGCGTTCTGACTGCACGAACCAACCCCTGGGGAATTTCACACAGATGCCGGATTACGACCCCAAAACCATTGAAGAAAAGTGGCAAAAACGCTGGGAGGATGAGAAATCCTTCAAGGTGGAGGCCGACCCTTCGAAACCCAAATATTACCTGCTGGAGATGTTCCCCTACCCCTCGGGCCGCATCCATATGGGCCACGTGCGCAACTACACCATCGGCGACGCCCTGGCGCGATTCAAAATGATGAAGGGGTTGAACGTCCTGCACCCCATCGGGTGGGACTCGTTCGGCATGCCCGCGGAAAACGCGGCGATCCAGAACAAGTCACATCCCGACACCTGGACGCACGATAATATCAGAGCCATGACCGCGCAGATCAAGCGCCTCGGCCTCAGCTACGACTGGACCCGCGAAATCACCACCTGCGAACCGGAGAATTACCAGTGGAACCAATGGTGCTTCCTGAAATTCATGGAGCGCGGCTTGGTCTACCGCAAAAACTCCGAGGTCAACTGGTGCGAATCCTGTAATACCGTGCTGGCCAACGAACAGGTGGTGGACGGCCTATGCTGGCGGTGCGACAACGAGGTGGTTCCAAAACAGCAGGAAGGCTGGTTCTTCAAAATCACCGACTACGCCGACCGCCTGCTCGAAGGCTGCAAGGATCTGGCAGGCGGCTGGCCGGAACAGGTGCTGACCATGCAGAAAAACTGGATCGGCAAGAGCACCGGCGCGGAAGTTGATTTTCAGATCAAAGATTCAAAGGAGTCGATCAAAGTGTTCACCACCCGTCCGGACACCTTGTACGGCGCGACGTTCATGGTACTCGCGCCGGAGCATCCGTTGACCGTCTCTCTGTCGCGTGGCACGGCGCAGGAAAAGACGATTGACGCGTTCATCAAAGAAGTGAAAAGCCAGGACAAGATCGCCCGCACCAGCGAGGGCGGCGAAAAGCTCGGCGTCTTCACCGGCGTGCATGCCGTCAATCCCCTGAACGGCGAGACCATCCCGATATGGACCGCCAACTTTGTGCTGATGGATTATGGCACCGGCGCCATCA
Organism: Nitrospinota bacterium; assembly: GCA_027298165.1. GTDB lineage: Bacteria > Nitrospinota > Nitrospinia > Nitrospinales > Nitrospinaceae > SZUA-226. The sequence continues at coordinate 5,792 of JAPUGN010000080.1, read as the reverse complement.
TGTCCGTACCCGCGCACGATCAACGCGACTTTGAATTCGCCAAAAAATATGACCTGCCCATCCGCGTCGTTATTCTGCCGCCCGATGGCAACACCAACGCCGACGATTTGAAAGAGGCCATGACCGAGCTGGGGCCGATGACCCAGTCCGGCGTGTTCGACGGGCTGGCGGACGACGAGGCCAAACTGAAAGTGTGTGCACACCTGCAATCGAAAAAAATCGGGAAAGCCACGGTGCAGTTTCGCCTGCGCGATTGGGGGGTATCGCGCCAGCGTTACTGGGGCACGCCGGTACCGATCATCTTCTGTGAAAAATGCGGTACCGTGCCGGTGCCTTATAAAGACCTGCCGGTGATTCTACCGCTCGACGCGCAATTGGGAGACAAGGGCCAGTCGCCGCTCAAAACGCTCGACTCGTTTATCAATGTCCCCTGCCCAAAATGCAAGGCTCCTGCGAAACGCGAGACCGATACGCTCGACACCTTCATCTGTTCGTCGTGGTATTTCGACCGCTTCACTTCGCCGCACGAGAAGAAGGCGCCGTTTTCAAAAGACAGCAACCGCTACTGGATGGCGGTGGATCAGTACATCGGCGGCATCGAGCATGCCATTTTGCATCTGTTGTACTCGCGATTCTTTCATCAGGTGTTCCGCGACATGGGCCTGGTGGCATCGAAGGAGCCGTTTGTTCACCTGTTGACCCAGGGCATGGTGATCAAGGACGGTGCGAAGATGTCGAAGTCGAAAGGCAACGTGGTGGACCCCGATCACATCATCGACCGTTACGGCACGGACACGGCGCGCCTGTTCATCCTGTTTGCCGCACCGCCCACAAAACAACTGGAATGGAGCGATCAGGGGGTGGAAGGCAGTTTTAGATTTTTAAAGCGGGTATGGCGGCTTTTTGAGGGTTCAAAAAATATTTTCGATTCCAAGCCGGTAGGAGACGATACGGGGGCAGAGCTTCAGATCAAATTAAAGGAACTGCGGCGGATGATCCATGTCACGATCAAGCGCGTGACAGAGGACATCGAAAAGCGCATGCAGTTCAACACCGCCATCGCCGCCATCATGGAATTTGTGAATCACCTCCAAAAATTCTTCGAAGGAGAGATGAATCACACACACGATCCTTCCACCAAAGGGCAGGCGTTATTCAAAGAGGCCATGGAGACGCTGATCCTATTGCTGGCGCCGTTCGCCCCGCACATCACGGAGGAAATGTGGGAGCAAATGGGTAACAAGGGAACCACGCTTAAGGCGGGCTGGCCGGAGTATAATGAAGAATATCTGCGCACCGACGAAATCGAAATCGTCATCCAGGTCAACGGCAAGGTGCGGCAGAAGCTGTCCGTGGCCGAGGGCATCGATGAAGAATCGCTGAAAGCGAAAAGCCTGGAGGACCCGCGCATCCAGGAATGGACCGATGGCAAGGAAGTGAAAAAAGTCATCGTGGTTCCCAAAAAACTTGTCAACATCGTGGTTAAGTAAGGGAATGCCTATGAACGCCCACAAGACGTTATGGCTGGCACTGGCGTTGAGCCTGACGCTGTGGGGATGTGGATATCATCTGGTGGGCAAAGGATCCAGCCAACTACCGCCGCACCTGAAGACCATCGCCATCCCCATATTCGATAATCAATCCAACGAGCCCGCCCTCCAGCGGCCGTTCACCGAGGCACTCCGGCGCGCGTTCATCACCGATGGCCGCCTGCGCCTGGTGAACGACCAGAGCAAAGCGGACCTGGTGATGACCGGCACCCTCACCCGGTATTCGATTCGCGCGGTGGCCTTCAATAATTTTGATGTGGCTATTGAATACTGGGTGTATTTTGGCGCCGAGGTCAAGGTGGTGGAGCGGGTAAACAACGAGACCTACCTCGATCAAACTTTAGACACCCGCTGGGATTATGTGGCTGACGACAGCGTCATCAGTTCGGAGGCCTCGCGGCAGGAAGCCCTGACCCAGGCGTACCGGGTGCTGTCCCAGCGACTGGTCAGCCTGGTCAACGATAAATTTTAAACGGAACGCCTTATGACGGCATTGGAACTGATCCAGCAACTCGACTCGGGCACCCCGTATCCCGTCTATTTTCTTTACGGCGAGGAGGATTTTTTCCAGAGGGAACTCATCGCCGCGCTGACGCGGCGATGGATCACGCCGGACAACCGGGATTTCAATTTCGAAACCTTCGAGGCGAAAGCCAGCACCGTCCACGAATGGATCGGCGCTTGCAAAACTCTCTCATTTTTCGGCGGGGAAAAACTGGTGATCGTCCGTGGCCTCGATGAATTCAAATGGGAGGACGCTAACGTTCCGCCCCTACTCGACTATGTCTCCGATCCCGTTCCGGATGCCTGCCTGGTGCTGACCGCCCGCAAAGCCGACCGCAAACGGAAAGTGTATAAGGCGCTGACCAAGTTAAAAGGCGCGGGAGAATGCACCTCCCCCGGTGAACCGGCATTGGTGGCCTGGCTGAAAAACCGCGCGAAGGAGACAGGACGCACGTTGACCGCGGGCGCGGCGCGGTTGATGGTCGGGCGGGTCGGGCTCAAGCCCGGCCTGCTGGCGGGCGAACTGGAAAAGGTCATGACCTTCGTCGGCAGGACCCAATCGATCGACGAGCAGGCGGTCATGGACGTGGTCGGGGAGACGCGGCTGGAAAACGTGTTCGACCTGACCGATGCCTTGAAAGCGAAAAATCCGGCCCGGGCCCTCAGCATTTTGCGCAACCATTTGTCACACGGCGAACCGCCGGTCAAACTGCTGGGAATGATCGCCTGGCAGTTTCGTCTGATCTGGGAGGTCAAGCACCATCAAACCACCGGCACCCCCCCTCGCGCATCGCGCAGAAAATGGGCATCGCGCCGTTTCAGGCGGATCAGGCCCTGCGGTATACGGGAAAATTCAGCGAAGGACAATTGCGGGAGGGATTCCGAAGCCTGTTTAAGGCGGACCGGGAACTCAAAGGTTCCGGCAAGGCGCCGGAGGGGATTCTTGAAACGCTGGTGTTGCGGTTGTGTTCAGCCGGCGGCTGACAACTGGTGAACCTTTTTGGCGAGACCGGAAATTTTCCGGGACGCGGTACGCGAATGCAGAACACCCTTGCTGGCCACTTTGGAAATAACCGTCGAAGCTTCTTTCAAACTCTTCTGGGCTTCTTCTACATTTTTCTCTTCCAGGGCAGCGAGCACCTTCTTGGTATGGCTTTTTATCTGCGTGCGAAGACCCCGGTTGCGGATACTGCGCTTCTCGTTCTGCCGATTACGTTTGATTGCGGACTTATGATTGGCCAATGAAACCTCCATGACGGATAAACAGGTCTACCGGAAGGGGGTAGTGTATCCCAACCCGGCGGATTTGAACAGAGTTTAGTTTTGTACACAATCCCCGGGGAAGTTGCAAGGATTTTCCAGCACAGGCTTTCGGGTAACTTAAAAACCCTTTTATTGGAACGATTTATAGAGAGGCCGCCGGACCTCCCAGCCGACCCCTCAATCGACTTTCCAGCCGTTGGAATTCATACACCACCTGTTCGTACCAGAAGAGAATGTGCGCCTGGTTCCCGGCCTTTCCGGCACGTTCGAGATTCCCGGCGGCGATGCGCAGGGTTTCGGCGGACAAATTCAGGGCGGACCCTTTAATTAAATGCGCGGCTTCCTGAACGTCCTCCCAGTTACTATCGTCTTTGGCGCGGATCAACCGTTCCATTCGTTGCGGGCCGTCCGCCAAATAGATGTCCGCGATTTCACGCAACAGATCTTCGTCGCCGTCGCATATTTCCAGGGCGGCGGGGTAATCGATGGCATCCGGTTCCGGCGGCACAGCGGCCAGACCCGGTAGCGCCGATACCGTTTTTTCATCAATCGGCATTTGGAGAAAGTGATCGATTCCAGTCGGCGTATCCTGCCTGGGTCCCAATGCCACTACCCAGGGAGAGGGTTTTTCTCCGAGTGATTTCCGCCATTCGGAAATCGCCGTTACAGCCTTTCCGGATATTTGTTCCGGACCCAGCACCAGTATCTGGAAAGTCACCTGGTCGAGAAACGGCCGCGCCTCGGACCAGGTCCCGAAAGTCTGAACGAGATGGCTTTCGGACTCCAGAGTTTTCAGGCTGCGGACCCGTTCGCTGTCGGTATCGATGACCAAAATTTTCATGAAGGCTTGAATGCCCAAGGCAAAAGGGGATGGCAGGAAGAATGCCCCACATATGATGGGAGAGGCTTGAATATTCTGGGGCATCCATGGATTCGGGAAAGCGCACGCCTGTTGGTTCCAACATACCGCCTCGCCCAACAGCCCGCAAGCTTATTTTAGCGCATACGGGATTCCGAATTAAAACCCGCCCGCGCTCTGATATGATAACTATTATATCTCTTCATTAGAGGGAACGGTTTGATGCCCTTCCGCAATCCTGAATTCAAAATCAAGGTCGGCGTCAGCAGTTGCCTGCTGGGGGAAAAGGTGCGCTGGGACGGCGGCCACAAACGGAACCGAACCGTGAAGAATCAGCTGGGGCGGATATTTGAATGGGTACCGACCTGCCCGGAAGTTGAAAGTGGCATGGGCATCCCTCGCGAGGCAGTGCGGTTGATGGGAAATGTCCGGTCTCCCCGCATGGTGGGCACCGAATCGGCAACCGACTGGACAGCGCGTATGACCCGGTACGCGCGCAAGCGGTTACGGGAGTTGGCGAAGCTGGGCGTGTGCGGCTACATTTTTAAATCGAGGTCGCCTTCCTGTGGCGTGGCCCGTATCCCGGTCACCGCTAAAAATGGAAAAACCGCTACCCAAGGACGCGGCCTGTTCGCCGATCTTTTCATGCGGCAATTCTCACACATCCCGGTGGAGGACGAGGACCGTCTGCAGGACGCGCGGGTGCGCGAACTATTTATCACCCGTGTGTTTGCGTACCACCGGCTGGCGCAATTGTTGAGCGACCGGTTGTCGCAAAAGACATTGGCGGAGTTTCACAAGGCGCACAAGTATCTCTTGATGGCCCACAGCCGCAAACATGAAACCGCACTCGCAAAGTTGATCGAGCGCGCCCATAGGTATTCTCCTGCGCAATTGAAAACCCGTTACACCGAACCGTTCATGCAGGCGTTCACCTACAAAACCACGGTCAATAAAAACGCCGCCGTTTTAAATCATATGTTCAGGATTTTAAAAAAGTCATTATCGGAAGCGGAACAACACAATATAGTCAAAGCTATCGAAGATTACCGCAAGAAATCCGTGCCACTCATGAAACCCGTCACACTGATCAAGCGGCTCGCCCGCAAATACAAAGTCGGCTCTCTGACTGGCCAAGTTTACCTCAACTACTCGGCGCAGGGCCAGTTCATATGATATGATATTTCCACGCACGAAGAACCTGGGGCTGTGGCGCAGTTGGGAGCGCGCTTGAATCGCACTCAAGAGGCCGGGGGTTCGAATCCCCCCAGCTCCACCAATTAAATTAATTGGTTAGCTTTTCGAGGTTGGTTCGAAATGGTAGGATTGTGCACTTTTTGTGCACTAGATTTCATTTGGACGTTTCCATCCAGTAATTCTACTGCACTTACTTTGTGACTTGGGGCAAGGTGGGCGTACCTCAAGGTCATGGTCAAAGTCTTGTGACCAAGCAATTCCTTGATGGTGGCAATATCCACCCCTTTCATAACCAACTGGCTTGCAAAGGTGTGCCTCAAGTCATGAAAAGTTAAATGCTTGATCCCGGCTTTCCTCAAGGCCGAGTGAAAGGATCGTTTTACATCCAGGTACCGCTGGCCCTCACCATCGACAAACAC
>JAPUGN010000008.1 GCA_027298165.1 Nitrospinota bacterium | reverse complement strand
AAAGAACGCACCTTGTCGATTACCCAGAAGGAATCTTATGTCATCCTGGATTATACGGATCAGGAAATTTACGTTCACCGCCAATCTTCGTCGGATTACATATTGACCAAGGATTCGCTTCGCTACAAACAGGAATCCCTGATCGAGCGCATTTTTGTACACAAGGACAACCCGTTGAAGCTCGAAATTCAGCATTTTATTGACTGCGTAAAAAACGGGACGCCGCGCAATGTGACCGTAGACAACGAATTGTATTCCCTGGAAATCGCGCTGGGCATTATGGAGCAATTCTACAAGCAAAACGGGATCTCTACTTAATCCGGACAAATGATGGACCCGTTCTGCCCATGTGGACCCGGAGCGCAACCGCCGGGATGGACTCGCCGCATTCAATTAGACCCTTCTTCCCCGGTAACGTCATCTTATGAATACCCAGGCTACTGAACGGATCGGCCTGATTGCCGGGGCCGGCGAGATACCCATTTATTTCGCTATAAAAGCCCGAGAGGCCGGCCTCCGGGTGGTGTCCGTCGCCTTCACCGATGAGATCGACGCCCGCCTGAAGCCGCTGGTCGAGAAAAATTATTCCATCAGCCTCGCCAAAGCCGGGAAAATCCTGAAAACCCTGAAAGAGGAAAGCATCAAGGATATCCTGATCCTCGGCAAGGTGGAAAAGAAAATGATCTTCAAGCCCCAGCTGTTTGACTTGGAGACGCTCAAAGTAATTTTGTCCTTCCGGACCCACCAGGATAAAAACGTGATGCTGAAAATCATCGAAGAAATTGAAAGCCGGGGGTTCACCGTGCTGGACCAGATGAAATACATGAAAGAACTCTATCCCGAAAAAGGAGTCCTGACCCGCAGGCAACCGACAGACAAGGAAATGGAAGACATCGAGTTTGGATTCCCCATTGCCCGCTACATGGCGGATCAGGAAATCGGCCAGACCATCGTGGTCAAAAACAAAACCGTCATTGCGGTGGAAGCGGTGGAGGGCACCGACCAGACCATCGAGCGAGGTTGCAACATCGGGCGGGAGAACTGCAAAGTCATCAAGGTCAGTCGCACCTCCCAGGATTACCGTTTCGACAGTCCCGGCGTCGGTCCCCTGACCCTCGAAGGCTTGGTCCGGGGCAAAGCCACCGTGTTGGCGTTGGAAGCCGGAAGGGTCATGGTGATCGATCGCGATGAGGTGGTGGCGCAGGCGGACCGGGCAGGCATCTCCATTGTGTGCATCTGACGCGGGCGCCAGGCGCTTGCGGCCGTTCGCCGGATCGAAAATCTTTTGTGGTTGAGGCATCCCAGTGGGTGTTACAGATTCGGATCAAATCCTGATCGTCGCCGGAGAGGCGTCTGGTGATCTGCACGGCGGCCATCTGGTGCGGGCCTTCAAGACCCTGCATCCCGAACTTCGATTCGAGGGGGTCGGGGGCAAACAGATGCAGGAGGCAGGCGTTCACACCCTGTACGATATCGATCGTATGGGAGGTATGGGCCTGTTTGAGTTTGTGAACAGTCTGTGGCACCACATCGATATCTTCCGAAAACTGTCCCGCGAAATCGCCAAGGGGAAATACCGCGCCGCCATCCTGATCAATTATCCCTTTTTCAATTTGAAACTCGCCAAAGTGTGCAAGCGGTGGAATTGTCCGGCGCTGTTTTATATCAGTCCGCAAATTTGGGCGTCGCGCAAGGGCCGGGTGAAAACCATTCGTGAAAACATCACCAAAATGTACGTCATTTTGCCTTTCGAAGAAGATCTCTACCGCAAGGCGCAGGTGGACGTCGAGTATCTCGGCCACCCCTTTATCGATTTTGTCCGGCCGCAGGTGTCGCGCGAAGAGGCGCTCCGGGAATTCGGGCTGGATGCCGCCGTTAAAACCGTCGGCCTGCTGCCGGGAAGCCGCATGAGCGAAGTCAATTATCTACTCGACGATATGCTGGGCGCCGCCCGCATCATTCAGCGGGAGTTGAAGCAATGCCAGTTCCTGCTTCCGGTCGCTGACAGCATCGATCCCGCACTCATCCGCCAACGGCTCGGGGAGAATCCCCTGGGCATTCGGGTGCTGACCGGTAGAAACTATGACGTGATGAACGCCAGCGACTACCTCATCATGGCTTCCGGATCGTCCACGCTGGAGGCGGGGCTGTTCACCGTTCCCATGGTAATTATCTATAAGGTGCATCCCCTCACCTACTGGATCGGCCGGAGGCTGACCCACATCACCCACTTCGGCCTGGTTAACATCGTTGCTGGAGAAGGCGTGGTGACTGAATTGCTGAACGAACAGGTGACGCCCGAACGAATTGCCTCTGAGGCCCTTTCGATTCTGAGGGATCCCCAAAAAGAACGGGAGGTGAGGGAACGGTTGCAACAGGTGCGCGAATCCCTGGGTTCGCCGGGGGTGGTGGCACGGGTCGCCCGGAGTATGGCGGATGCCATCAATCTTCCTGTCAGGGTTCACGATGAAAAAAATTCTTTATAATTACATCCTGCCTCCCATTTTATGGTGCATCATTCACCTTTGGTGCAAGACCCTCCGAATTAAAAATTTAAATCCGGAAATGGATCGTGAAATCAAAGAGCAGCCGGGTGGAGCCATCTATGTCTTTTGGCATTCCCAATTGTTTTATCTGTTTTATCACTACCGGTTCTTGAATAAATACACCTTGCTGATCAGCCCCAGCAAGGACGGTGAATTGCTCGCCAACCTCGTAAAACTATACGGGTACACGGTGGTCCGGGGCTCGGCATTCAAAAACACCATACCCGGCGCCCGCGAACTGGCCCATCTTTTAAAAAAAGACGCCAAAGTGATTATCATTGCTGACGGTTCCCGCGGGCCGCGGCATCAGGCGCAGGCGGGGCCGGTGCAACTGGCACGCATGACCGGCGTTCCCGTGTATACTTTATCCTACGATGCACACCCCAAGCATGAGTTGAACAGTTGGGACCGCTTCATTTTGCCGGTCCCGTTTTCAAAGATAACCTTGAATTTCGGTGCTCCCATTACCGTGGCTCCCAAAGCCGATAAGGCCATCATCCGGCAGAAGCAAGAGGAGTTGACAGATGTTTTGAACCAGATTACCCGAGCCTGCGAACATCCTTGATTGCGTAATTTTTAGTCACTTCCCTCCTTTATGTGTTTGTTTTTCAAGCATGCGGCTCCTGGGATCCGGTGATGGGACTCCATTCTTCTCCTCAAATCAAGCCATAACATATTGTATTTAAAGGAATCTTTTTAAAATCTCTTTTGTGCGACAAAAGGCAGGAATGGCATGGGAATTGATTAGTCTATTGTACCCTGTGCATCGGCTGTGGCGGACGTCAAAAAAATTTTCTGGTGATGAGGAAAAAAATACGTTAAGGTTCCGGGTTCACCACACAAAATCAGCGTGATGGGTTATCCCCCCTTCCGCCGACAGGGGGTTGCAGGGAAGGGCGACTTGGGGCTGGATTTTCAGGCAACACATAAACATTCAAATTTAAAGTTGAGGTGATTTCCAATGAAAAAAGTGGAAGCCGTGATTAAACCGTTCAAACTCGACGAAGTTAAAGACAAATTGAACGAAATCGGAATTAAAGGAATTACGGTCAGTGAGGTCAAAGGATTCGGCCGGCAGAAGGGGCATACCGAACTGTACCGTGGGGCTGAGTATGTGGTCGAGTTTCTTCCCAAGATCAAGTTGGACATCATCGTATCCGATAATCAACTGGACGAAGTGGTCAACGCGATTATTAAAAGTGCTCAAACGGGGCGGATCGGTGACGGAAAAATATTCGTCACCAATCTGGAGGACACCATTCGGATTAGAACCGGAGAGCACGGAGAAGACGCGATTTAAAACCGGGATTTTTTCCGACCCGATCCAGTTACCGTACTCGATAGCATTTTAGAAAGTTGAATTGATAATTTTGTCAAGCAAGGAGAAAGCCTGATGACACCCAAAGAGGTAATCGGTTTTGCAAAGAAGAACCACACCGAGATGGTGGATCTGAAATTCATGGACCTTCTGGGGACATGGCAGCATTTCACGGTACCCGTCAGTGAGTTGGAGGAGGACATGTTTGAGGATGGGTTGGGATTTGACGGCTCCAGTATCCGCGGCTGGCAGGCCATCCATGCCAGTGACATGCTGGTGATTCCCGATTCCGCCACCGGAGTCATGGACCCGTTCACCAAAGCGCCGACCTTGAGCCTGATTTGTAATATTGTGGACCCTATCACCAAGGAAAAATATACCCGCGATCCACGCAACATCGCGCTGAAGGCCGAGGCGTATCTGCAGTCCACGGGCCTCGGCGATACGGCGTATTTCGGACCGGAGCCCGAGTTTTTTGTGTTCGACGATGTTCGCTATGAGTCGGATGTCAACCATGCCGCTTATTTCGTGGACTCCCGCGAGGGAAACTGGAACACCGGGCGCGATGAAGGCCCCAACCTCGGTTACAAACCGCGCTATAAGGAAGGTTACTTTCCGGTTTCGCC
>JAPUGN010000079.1 GCA_027298165.1 Nitrospinota bacterium | reverse complement strand
ATTCTGAGCTTGTTGCAAAACGCCGACTACGACGTCGAGAAGGCACAGCGTGGCATCGTCTACATCGACGAGATCGACAATATCTCCCGCAAGGGAGACAACCCCTCCATCACGCGTGATGTCTCGGGTGAAGGGGTGCAGCAAGCGTTGCTGAAGATCATCGAAGGCACGACGGCGAGCGTGCCGCCCAAGGGGGGCCGCAAGCATCCTCAGCAGGAGTTCCTGCAGGTGTATACCGCCAACATCCTGTTTATCTGCGGCGGCGCGTTCGTCGATCTCGACAAGATCATCCGCAACCGCGTCGGCAAAAAGATGCTCGGCTTCGGACAGGAGCTGGTTTCCAAGGAATCCCAGGACATGTCTGAAATGCTGGCTCAGGTGGAGCCGGAAGACCTGCTCAAGTACGGGCTGATTCCGGAATTCGTCGGGCGGCTGTCCATCACCGCCACCCTGAGCGAACTCGATGTGGAAGGTTTGGTGAAAGTATTGACCGAGCCGAAGAACGCGCTGGTCAAGCAGTACAAGAAACTGTTCGAGTTTGAAAACGTAAAATTAAAGTTTACCGATGGTGCCATCCGTGCCGTCGCCGAAAAGGCCTACAAACGAAAAACGGGCGCGCGCGGTCTGAGGTCCATCCTCGAAGACATCATGCTGGACATCATGTACGATCTGCCCTCGAGTGAAGACATCGAAGAGGTTGCTATTAATAAAGAAGTTATCAGCAAGAGAGAGCAACCGCTCCTGCTGTACCAGAACCGGAAACAAGCGAGCTGATTATGAGCGCAGAACGGCTGGTGCTCCCCCTGGTCCCATTGCGGGATATCGTGGTTTTCCCCTTCATGGTCATTCCCCTGTTCGTCGGACGGGAGAAATCCATCCGCGCGCTGGAAAAAGCCATGTCGGAGCAGAAAAGTGTTTTTCTCGCCGCCCAACGCCATGCCAACACCAACGATCCCAAACCCAGCGACATTTACGAAACCGGAACCTTCGCTAATATTCTGCAGATTCTGAAACTCACCGACGGCACCATGAAGGTGCTGGTGGAAGGGATGCAGAGGGGACGCATCATCGCGTTCGAGGAGAATCCCGATTACTTAGAGGTGGAAGTCGTCCGCATCGAGGAAAACATGCAGGTGACGCCGGAGATCAAGGCCCTGATGCGGAGTATCGAGGGCCAGTTCGAGCAGTACGCCAAACTCAACCAGAAGATACCGCTGGAATCCATCTCGGCTGTCTCCAACATCATCGAGCCGCACCGGTTTGCCGACACCATCGCTTCCTACATGGCGTTTCAAACCAGCGAGAAGCAGGGTCTGCTCGACACCTTCAGTCCCGAAGACCGGCTGAACACACTCCTCGCCACCCTCAAATCCGAAATGGAAATCCTCAAGATCGAAAAGCGGGTGCACGGCCGCGTGCGCAAGCAGATGGAGCGCAGCCAGAAAGAGTTTTATCTCAACGAGCAGATGAAGGCCATCCAAAAGGAGCTGGGCAAGCGCGACGAATTCAAGTCCGACCTCGACGAGTTGACGCAAAAAATCAAAAAAGCCAAAATGCCGAAAGAGGTCCACGAAAAGGCGAACAAGGAACTGAGGCGGCTCGAGGCCATGCAACCCATGTCCGCCGAAGGCACCGTGGTGCGCAATTACATCGACTGGCTGGTGGACTTGCCTTGGAAAAAAGGTCCCGGCAGTGACAAGATCGATATCAAAAAGGCACAAAAAATTCTGGATGACGACCATTACGGTCTCGAAAAAATCAAGGAGCGCGTCGTCGAACACCTCGCCGTCATGAAACTGGTCAAGGACATGAAGGGACCCATATTGTGTCTGGTAGGACCGCCGGGCGTCGGCAAAACCTCCCTGGGCAAATCCATCGCGCATGCCACGGGGCGCAAGTTCGTGCGCATCTCCCTGGGCGGCGTGCGTGACGAGGCGGAAATTCGCGGTCACCGGCGCACCTATATCGGCGCCCTGCCCGGGAAAATTATCCAGGGAATGAAAAAAGCCGGCACCCTCAACCCCGTGTTCCTGCTCGACGAAGTCGACAAGATGAGCATGGATTTCCGCGGCGATCCTTCGTCCGCCCTGTTGGAAGTGCTCGACCCAGAGCAGAACTGCAACTTCAACGACCATTTTCTGGAAATCGACTACGATCTATCGCAAGTGCTGTTCATCTGAACCGCCAATCTCCTGCACACCATTCCGCAGCCGTTGCAGGACCGCATGGAGATCATCCGCCTGCCCGGTTACACGGAGGAAGAAAAAATTTCCATTGCAACGAAATTTCTGGTGCCCAAAAAACTGAAGGAACACGGCCTCACCACCCGCAACCTGAAGATTGGCAAAACCATTCTTCAGACGATCGTCCAGGAATACACGCGGGAGGCGGGGGTGCGCAATCTGGAACGCGAAATTGGGACCCTCTGCCGCAAAACCGCGACGCAGGTGGTCGCAAAAGGCAAGAAAACTTCCATCAATTTAACGCCTGCCGGGCTTAGCAAATATCTGGGTGTCGCCAAATTTTCGAAAGACGTGGAGCGGAAAAAATCAGAAGTGGGCGTCGCCACCGGGCTGGCGTGGACAGAATTCGGCGGGGAACTGCTCAACATCGAAGTCATCACCACCCCCGGCACCGGCAAGGTATCGCTTACCGGAAAACTGGGCGATGTCATGAAAGAGTCGGCGCAGGCCGCGATCAGTTACGTGCGCCAGCGGTGGGCGGACATGGGACTGCCCAAAAACTTTTATCAGAAGGTGGATTTGCATGTGCACATCCCCGAAGGCGCGATCCCGAAAGACGGGCCGTCGGCGGGCATCACCATTGCCGTGGCGGTCATCTCGGCGCTGACCGGCCATCCGGTGCGCAGGGACATCACCATGACGGGTGAAGTGACGCTGACCGGCAAGGTGCTTCCCATTGGTGGGCTGAAGGAAAAAGCGTTGGCGGCCCATCGTATCAAGATTGCAACCATCATCATCCCCAAAGAAAACGAAAAAGACGTGGCTGAAATTCCGGAAAACGTCCGCAAAAAAATCAAGTTCATTCCCGTTGAAACGATGGACAAAGTGATCGAGCACAGCTTCGATAAAAAGTTCAGTTTCAAGAAAAAGAAAACCGCCGCGAAAAAAACCGCCAAGACCCGCAAAACCACCCCCGCACGCCGCCCCTCCGTCTCTCATTTGAATTAACCCGCACCTGTAGCTTCCCCTTAGTAAAGGGAGAAATATTATTTTATTCAGCGTTGGATTAAGGTTGGCTGCAGTGGGCGGAAATTCCGTTACATTTCCCAGCGGGAGGGGAGGGGCGTTTCGGTGTCTTCCTTCATGGCCATCACCACGCGCGGCTCGGTGGCCAGACGGTCTTTGATGACGGTGAGCAAGGTCACGCTGTCGGACAGAAACGCATCCTTGTTGGATTCTGCCACTTTGCGGTCGAGCAGATCTTTATACAGATCGATCAGCGGCTGGGTTTTCAGAATCAATGCCTGGATTTCCGCGTAAGGCACTTTGCGCTTCGTGTTCTGCCGGGCGAACTCGGCGTATTCCAGCCAATGATCGACATCCGCCGGTGCTTCACCCACCACTTCGATGAAATGCTCGCGCGCTTTTTCTTTTCCCATTTGATCAACCAAACTGTTGACCTTGAGCGCCAAGGGATTTTGCGGCACGCCCTGGGCGGTCCGGCACAAGTGGCGCAGGGAGAACACCAGTTTGTTCAGGTTGCTGTCGATCTGCATGCCGTTGTTCGAGTAGGGTTTGATTAAGTCCGACCGCTCGAACATGGCCCAGGCGCCGCCTTCCCGTTGAACGAACATCCGCGTTTTGTCCAGAGGCTCGAGCAGGGCGAAGCATGAGGCCATGTTTTCGACCGGTGATTTTGGAGCGCGTCCGCTCGTCTGCATCAATTGCTCCTGCAAATCCTCATTGATGGGGATGTGAATCGCCGCTCCCGACTTGGGCGACAGGGCATCGTGTTTGGTGATCTCCACTTGCTCGGTTTTGACCCAGGTGCTTTCCCGTGCCGGCAGGCGCAGGGGTTCTTCCGCCGATTGGTCCGGGCCGCAAGCGGTCAACAGTAATATTCCGATCAATCCCAACACACCGTTTTGCAACATACCCTTCCTTCTTTCCTGATAAACGTTTCTTAATTCCGCGGACGATGAACCTCACCCGTGCATCCCCCCCCTCTCGGTATTCAGGGTTGGATGACCGGGTTTTTACTTTTGCATCAATTTTCGCAACTGATGCACTCTTTTGGTATCCAATCCAGATCCAGAGCCCTCTTGTTTGAGAGCCTTGATTTTTTTACGGGCCGGTGGCGGTTTCTGAGTTGCAGGGGTCGATGGTTTCACACCCTCCCTTGGGGTGGAGGACATTTTTTTCATGTCCTTCTTATTGCGGTGGTCCAGCGGGATCTGGCTGGGATCATTGGTGAAATGGACCTTCCCGTTCTCATCGGTCCACTTGTACAAGCCGGCGGCGGCCGGCACCGCCAGGGCCAGGCAAAACAAAGTGATGATCAATATTCGCATTGGGATACCTCCCTTTGAAAGCCGCAGAATATACCTGCGGCCGGTTCACACCGCTACAGGGAAATGAGCGCTGCCCAAACGGCAACACGCTCCCCCCGTTCCCAAGCGAATGTCTAATAGTTCTATTTATACAACAAAAGCTGGCCCCGCGCCACTCCCAGACCCGGTCCGCCCGGCCCTGTTCAGGGTCGCGTCATTCAAAAGTGCTGATAAAGGGTTCAGTCCCGGTCGATGCGGGCCGATAAGAAAAACGACCGGCATCCGGTAAAAAAGGCGGTTGAGGGCAAAATTTTCCCTCCCCCGCTGATGGCGGTGGCACCGGGCCGGGGCCTAGAACCGCATTGGGTATAAGCGGTTGGGCGATTTTCCCGGAGCCGGGTAAGAGCTTGACAAGCCCGGCATCAGTTTTGCATAATCATTTGGAAAACAACACTTTATGAGGAAGCTTCCGCGCATGGCAACACTCCAATCCAAGACCGTTCCCCTGATCGCTCTGGTGATCGCATTCAGTCTGCTGACCGGGTGTGAGGTCAAGTTCGGCCCGTCCAATTTCTGGGACAAGTGGTTCAAGCCCGAGACCGATACCGAGTATTACCAGGACAAATCCGAAGATCTGGTGGACGCCATCACCCGTGACGTCGAGGAGTACGAGATCAACAAGGTGGTGGTGCTGGATCTGGTGGACGCCAAGGACAAGGTGCCGATCCTCGGCCAGTACCTGGCCAACCGGGTGGTGGAAGCCATGACGCGCAACAAGACCTTCCGCGTGGCGCAACGCGGCGAAGTGATGGAAACCCTCAACCAGCTGGACCTGAAACCTTCCTTCAAATACACCAGCGAGGAAATCCAGCGCATCGGCAAGGCGTTGAACGCGCAGGGCCTGGTCATGGGCAAACTGTTGGACATCGGTGCGAACATCGACGTGCACCTCGCGCTGGTGGATATCGCCAGCGGCGAAGTCATCGCCTCCGCCTCCGAGCAACTCATCCGCACCCGCTCCGCCGTGGAATTGCTAAGGCATTATTAGAGATATCCTCTCCAAACCGCAGTCAGGATTTTCACCACAAAGGACACAGAGAGCATAAAGGAATTTGCCAGCGGCGGTTCGCCGCCCTCTCCCCTAAGGGAAAGGATTAAGGTGAGGGGGGATTTTTCTGTCACCCTTTGACAGGCTCGGGTTGACATGCTCAAACTTTATGATCCGGTCTTATTCCGGTAACGGGCGAGGGCCATGAGGGGGAAGAAGATCTGGTACAGGTGGTACTTGATAAAAAAATGTTTCGGGAAACCGGTGCCGGTGAATTCGTCTTCGTACCACGAGCCGTCCTCTTGCTGATTGCGCACCAGGCACTCTATCCCGCGTTTGACGGCGTTGCTGTGCGGTTCGTCGGTTTCGATCAGGCCCATCAGCGCCCATGCGGTTTGTGAGTTGGTGCTTTTACCTTTACCGCGCAGGGAGGGATCGGCATAACTCTGGCAGGTTTCGCCCCAGCTGCCGTCTTTGTTCTGATGCGCTTT
>JAPUGN010000078.1 GCA_027298165.1 Nitrospinota bacterium | reverse complement strand
TTCGATCCTGGTCCGTTCAGGTTGGAACAAACATTGACAGGAAAAAACGCTTCCAACTAACGCCGCTTGGAATGAGCTTGTTTGCCGATTGTGTATGCAGGTCTCGGCCGGCGCTCAATACATTTGAGGATTTAGGAAGGGGCATTACCTGCATCTCAAACCCCAAGAGGTTTAAAAGATGCACAGGGGAAAAGGAAGACGCTTTTAAAGTAACCCGCCGGGGGGGGTGGGGAAACACTGTCTGGTTCTGCATGGGTCCGATCATTCGGTTCCCTGTAAGCTGAAGTGAATCCAATATACATGTAAAGTACGGTTACAGCCTTGCATGCTTTATATGGTGTGGCTTTGAGAAGTTACCACTATATATTGTATTGTGTCAACCACATTATTGGGAAATCCACCGCTGCCTATCTAAATCCTTATAAATTAATTAGTTAGAGGATAAATAATTTTGGGTTTTATTTCCTGTTCCAAATCAATACAACATGCAGGGGGTTCACTTTTGGCGGAATGCTATATAATGGGGTCTGAAGGAGGAAAAGAGGGTAGGAAGCCGGAATCAGCCATTAATTTCCCGAATGGGCTAAATTTTACTAATATTGTAATAACTCATTGTTTTTTAAGGGTTTAGAGTTATTCAATTAGTTTAGCCTGAAAATACTCAAAAATGTATCCGGGATCAGTTTTTATTTTTCTGGAACCGGTCCAGCCGGTCCGGAATTTCACCCAGGGTGCGGTCCTTGATGTGGTACAGCGTGGGGTCGCCGGTCAGCCGGCTGTAACGCAGGGGTTGGCCCGGAACCTGACTGCCTATTTTGATTTGTCCCAGAGTTTGGTTATGCCGGTCATGCAGAGTGACCGTCAGCCGAGGCTTCTCCAGTCCCGTCTCCAAGTCCTCTTTCGGAGGCGCCGTCACCTCATATTCGAGGTTGCTCAGCGTCCACAGGATGTCCTTTCCGACAAACGGTTTCAGGTCGTCGATGGCCTGCGGTTTGACCAGCACCCATTTTTTATCACGCCGGTTCAACTCGAAAGTTTGATCCGGCGACTGGATGCCAATGCGGGCTACCTGTTCCGGATCGAATTTGAACAGCTTTTTATCCTTGAAATCGTTTCGCGTCCGGAAAATTTTCTTCACCGTTGTAGCATCCAAAGTGAACACCGAGGCGTCCGCACTGCGTGTGGCGAAGAAATGCTGTTGATCCTTGTTGGGGTTTCCAAGCTGGAGGGTTTCCTGCGACCCGTCTTTATTGAAAACGGTCAATGTTTTTTGAGGGGCGAGGAGGCCGAACAGCTTTAAATTGTGAATGGGGGAGAATTCGTGAATGCGCGCTTCCTGCAAATCCAGCAGGAGGGTGTTGACGGTCGCGGAATCGACCTCATCCGCTATCGGTCCGGAACCTGTCTTCGCACCGGAGCTCGCCTGTGGGGGGGCGAATGTCCATTGGCCGGCCTTATCCGGGTCACGCACCACGCGCACGGTTGCCTTCCCCTCCCGGCTCTCGATCGCCGTCACATCCTCCTCTTTAAAAGAAATGAGAGACTTATCCATAAAACTGAGCGGATTTTTGGAAAGGGTCTCCAGCAGGCTGTCGGAAACGGTGACCACATTTTCCGGCTGGCCGCGTTGGGCATAGAAAGAATAGTCGTCGTGAGCCTTGCCGATTTTGAGGGTCCAGGACCGCCCGGCCTTTTCCGCTTCGATGTTTAGAATGAGCCGGGGTCGGGTCAGGCCGTACCGTGACACCTCTTGGGGTGTTTCTTCGATAAAGGAATCGATGACCTCCGAACGGATATTGTTCAGAAAATTAGAAATTTCATCGGCATCGCCCCGGCCGTTGACCGGCGCGCTCAATGTCCATTGTTCCCCCTTTTTCACGAAACGCTGGGCTTTGCCTTCAAAGGTAAGGTCCAGGGCGGTGACGTCGCGTGCCACAAAATCCAGAAGGGTTTTGTCGCGCAATTCGTTGAGCGATGCATTGAGCCGATTTTTATCGATAAAGGAGAGGAGCACGCGTTGTTGCCCACCCACCTGAAGATAGGTGGAATGGCCGATCGGGCTGGCGTCGCCGACCGATACCGTCTGGGGATCTCCGGTTTTGAAGCGCAGAGCGATTTTGAGGGTGGGGTCCTGCAGACCGAACGCCGCCAGGTCTTTGGGGGCTTCATCCGCTACGCGGCTGATGCGCGCTTCTTCCAGGGTGAGCAACAGTTGATTGATGACGCCGTCCGCTCCCCGCACCGCCAGCGGTTCGGTGATGTTCCAGCGCGAGGTTTTGGGATCGCGCCGCACCTTGAGGGACCCGGACGGTTTGATGAGTTCGAACTCCTCGACCTCCTCCACTTTGAAATGAATCACCTGCTTGGAATGCTGGCTTTCTTCGTCCTTCTTTTTCGCGGTGGGCACCTCGATTAAAGCCAGGTACAAACCGAGCGCGATAAAAATGAGGATCAACCCGAGGGTGTTACGAAATTTCATAGGGATCGTCTTTTCCACCAGACCCGGAACCCCGTAAGAATCACCAGGCCTGGAAATACGATGATGCCCAGAATAAACGTCAGGTTCCCCTGCGTTTCGGTGAGGGTGATGGGGCTCCATTTTCTTTTGCGCGGTCGGATGGAGATGAGGTTTTCTTCTTTGGCCAGCCAGGAAGCAGCGTTCAGAAAAAAGTCACCGTTGCCGTACAAACTGAAATATTGATTGCCCGCAAAATCCGAATCGCCGACCACAACCAGATGCGCTTTGTTCACAGAAGCCGGCGGCCCCGAGGGTTGAGCGTCAGGAGGTGCGTCCGGGTTGGGTTCAACACGATCCGCCGGTATTATTTCTTTAGAGGAGACGACCGCCACAGGCACCGGACCCTGCAGATCGATCCCCGGATCGAGCCGGACCTTTCCCGATTGATAATCCTTTTCCGCCCAACTCCTGGCTCCGGAAAACAGTATTTCCTTCGTTTCCAGACCCTCGGTGGTAATGGCGGATACGGAGCGGAGCAAGGGCAAAATAGCTTGTTGCATTCCCATATTGCGTGTAATGGGGTGATCGTCGACGGGGCTGACAATGGGGATGGTGAAATCCGAGCTGTACAGTTTGGCCAGGGGGTCGACTACAAGATCATCCCCGATATCGACGCCCCATCGCTCGAGAAAAGGGGTGAGGCCGGAATCCTGTCGCGGGTCCAGCAGAAGCAGAACCGCGCCACCTGTGTTGAGGTAGGCCTCGACCGCCGCGATTTCCGATTCCTGTAAAGCCTTTTCCGGTCCGTTGATGATCAGCACGTTGGCATCGTCCGGTACTTTGCCGGTCTGCAGGAGCAGCAATTGCTCCACCTTATAATGATCCTGCTCAAGTGCCTGCTTCGCCTGGGAGTAACCGTTCCTTTCCTTATCCTCAATGTTCTTTTCCTTGTGACCGCTCAGAAAATAAATTTTCTTTTGTTGATCCCGTGTGACTTGTAACAGAGCATTGGTGAGGTTTTCCTCTGTGGCCAGTTTGATTTTGGTTTCCTGTTTTCCGCTTTCCAGCACCACGGTGCCGTAGGTGGTGACTCCGTATTGCTTGGTGACGGCGGGTTGGCGAATCGGGTCCACAAACTCTATTTCAATCTTGTCGGTCAGTCCCTTGTATCCGTCTACCAGCCGTTCAAATTCGCTGCGTCCGGGATGGCCGGTCTCATAGAATGCCGTCATTTTGACTTTTCTCGGGAGGTTGGCCGCGATCTTTTGGGTTTGCGGGGCCAAGGTGTAGACGGAAGTTTCTGTGAGGTCCCAGCGGAATTTATGGCGGTGGGTCAGAATATTGATAAAAACCAGAATGCCCAGAAATACGAAAATCACCACGGTGGCGTTCATTCCATGCAGGGCGGTGCGGGTTTTCAGGGACCGAATCACTTCCTGCCGGTCCACCACAAAAAAGAAGACGGCGTTGAGGCCCGCGACCGCGGCAAAGGTCAGCGACCAGAGCGTCAATTCCGGCAGGAACAGGTAAGCGATCAGCGCCGCGAACCCGAGGAGCAATGCCGTCCAACCGGCAATGGGAGCCAATCCTTTCATCGTCTCACCTCCATCTCCGGGAATCGAGGACCCGGTAAGTGATAAACAGAACGAACGCCATAAAAGAGAGATAATAGGCGATATCGCTGGAATCGACGATTCCCTTCAAGAAAGATTCCAGATGGCTCCCCAGTGAGAGGTAATCCAGAATCGTTCCGATACCGG
>JAPUGN010000077.1 GCA_027298165.1 Nitrospinota bacterium | reverse complement strand
TTTCACGAGTGAGACCATACAGTTTTTCAACAAATACGGGTATCCGTTCGAGGTTGTCAATATGCTCGACAACATGCCCAAGCGAGAAGCCCTCAGCCAGATGACCAACTGGCCCACGCTTCCTAAAGTGTTCATCAACGGGGATTTTTACGGCGATACCGATATCCTCGATGAAATGGAAGCCAAGGGGGAGGTCGAGCCCTTGCTGAAAAAAGCTTTCGGCGACGCGTAAGGCAACCCTCCTTTTTAATCTCTTGCAAAGAAGGTTATATGGCTGACAAACTGGAAGTAGGTGATCGTGCGCCCAATTTTGAACTTCCCGCGGTTTATGGTTACAAGGCCGGGGCGACCAGCCCTTCCGCCGAAGAAGGGGTGACCGTCAAACTCAAGGAGTATGAGGATAAAAAATGGGTTATCCTCGCCTTTTACGTGTTCGACGCCAGCCCGGAAGACACCCGGTCAATGGTTTGTTTTAACGAATGGAACCGCAAGTTCCGCACCAAAGAAGTCGAGCTTTTGGGAATCAGTTGGAACGGCGTACAATCCCACCGCCAGTTTATCGAAATCTACCAGCTCGGATTCACCTTGGTGGCAGACGAGCATAAAAAGGTCTCCGACCTGTACGGCCTGACGGAGGAAGTGGAAGATTTGGGCCAAATGGTCAAGCGCATTCGCCGGACCACGCTTGTTGTCGACAAAACCGGCATGATCCGCGCCATCTGGGATAATATTGAAGACCTGCGCGAGCATCCCCGGGAAGTCTGGGAATTCATCCAGAAAGAAAAGGCCGCCAAGTAAATGCACCGCCTGCGGGCGGTTAACCTACCTGAAGTGTCTGATTGTTCCCCTCGTGGTGGCTTTCGTAATTTCTGCAGATGATGTCGCGAAGGTTGCGCAGGACGTTCTCTTCTTTATCCTCCATAACCGTCTGACTGGATAGTGGCGGTGAAATAACGATTTGTATCCGTCCGGGTCTGATTATCCCGCTGCCCTTTTTGATGATGCTTCCTGTTCCCACCAAAGTGACCGGCACCAGCGGTGCGCCGGAGCGTACGGACAGAAGGGGTCCACCTTTCTTGAACGTGCCGATGGTTCCGTCCGCCGACCGAGTTCCCTCCGGAAAGATCACGACAGAATTTCCCGCCTTCAACTTTTCAATTGTCTTCAGAAACGCCCGATAGGATTTTTTGCGGTTGCCCCGGTCCACCGGGACGCTGCCCGCCGCCCGCATCGCCCACCCCACAAAAGGAATGTGAAACAAACTGGATTTGGCCACCCATCGAAGCTGCACCGGCAGGAATCCGTTGAGCGCGAATATGTCGAAAAAGCCCTGATGGTTGGCGATAAAAATCTGCGGTTGCTCCGGTCTGATATGCTCCAGTCCTTCAATATTTACATCGATCCCATTCAATACGCACAACCCTCGGCCCCACAATCTGGAAACGTTGTGGGAGAGATTATTACTGGAATCGAACAATCGCGCCAGCACCGCCAGGGTCCCCAAACAGACCGACAGAAGAATAAAAATGATCCAGAACTTGATGGTATGATAGGCCGCTTTGATCATTTGATTGCCGAAACGAAACGGGTCGCTTCAATGAAATACCGGATTGTCCGATGTTTAATAGGATTCGTCTTATTGAGCGCATGGCCCCTGCAGGAAGGGCTGGCCTGGGGTCCGGCAGGTCATCGCATCGTCGGCCATATTGCGGAAATAAATTTGGACCCCGGGGTCCTGAAGGCCATTCAAAGGGAGTTTAACATAAAACATCTGGCAAATGCCGCCACCTGGGCCGACGACATCAGGAAGGGCGGGGTCCAGCCGGACATTCTGCATTATACCAATATTGCCGCCGGTCACCGGACGTACAACCAGCCACGCGACTGTCCCCGGAAGCAATGTGTGACCGAAAAAATCAAGGAGTATGAACGGACTCTCCAATCCTCCGCGGCGTCTCCCAAAATGAGGAGGGAAGCCTTCAAGTTTTTGGTACACTTGGTCGCCGATGTGCACCAGCCCATGCATTTGGGATACGAGAAGGACCGTGGAGGGAATACCATTACCGTTTTATTCGGAAACAAACGGACCAATCTGCATCGCGTTTGGGATCATGACCTGATTTTCCTGAAGGGCAGGACACAGGCGCAATTCGCCCGATATTTGAACGCAGCGATTACGGCGGTGAACCAAAAGCGGTGGCGGGGCGGCACTCCCGATGAGTGGTCTAATGAAGCGCGGGCGTTGGTTCTGGATTACGGATATCCCCTGAAATTTTCCAGGGGGCGGGAATTGTCTCTCGACTATATCCGGCAGGGCCGGACCATCGTGGAAGAACAATTGCAACGCGCCGGTATTCGCCTGGCGGGAATGCTCAATCGACTATTCAAACCTTGAACCCTTCTGGAAAGGACACCATGACGGAAGCCAGTCCTCTTTATTTCAAACAGCTGTTGTGCGGCGTGGACGTTGCCCAGACGGATGCCTCGGCCCGTTCCATGGCCAACTTCATTTATCTGATTGGCGACCGAGAAACGCGGGAATGCGTGGTCGTCGATCCGGCCTGGGATGTCGATAGTCTTTTAAAGATCATCGCGGAGGAAGATATGAAGCTCACCGGCGCACTGGTGACGCATTATCATCCCGACCATATCGGCGGAGAAATTTTCGGCATCGATATCCTGGGCCTGCCGCAGTTGATGGAATCTCACCCGGTGCCCATTTATGTGAACAAACATGAAGCCGATGGCGTGCGCCAGGTGACGGGAATTTCAGTTTCGGACATGAAGCTGGTGGACAGCGAAGACCGAATGAAGGTCGGCTCCGTCGACATCTCGTTTCTGCACACCCCCGGCCACACTCCTGGTTCTCAATGCTTCCGGGTCGGCGACTATCTGGTGGCGGGGGACACCCTGTTTTTACAGGGTTGCGGCCGAGTGGATCTGCCGGGCGGCGACAGCGAGGAGATGTATCACACCCTGACCCGCCGTCTCGCGAAAATCCAGAATGAAATCATCCTGTATCCCGGCCACAATTACGGCGGCAAGGGTTCGGCCCCTCTGGGAGAAGTTCGCGAAACCAACTCCTACCTGCAGATGGAAAGCCTGGCCGAGTGGCGCATGATGATGGGGTGAATCGCTCGTTTTTAAAGACCGTTTCAAGGTTTGTTAGAAATTGGTTTGAGCGATTGATTTGATCCCGGCATCATGTTACAAGACGGGCGTGCGCTCTTCCTGCGTTTGTCTGGAAGAGGCCGGGAATTCTGATTTCTGTGGAGGAAACCCCCCAGCGGGGTGTTTCTCCATTAACTCATTCGAAGGATGCATTATGAGATCCATCTTTTCAATGTTCGCCAAATCGCCTTTTAAGCCCCTGACGAGCCATATGGACAAGGTGCGCGACTGCGTGGACCAGGTCAAGCCCTTGTTTGCCGCCCAGCTTTCCGGAGATTACGACCAGGTCCAGAAAATTTCCGAAAAGATCGTCCAGCAGGAGTACGAAGCGGACAAAATCAAAAATGA
Organism: Nitrospinota bacterium; assembly: GCA_027298165.1. Lineage (GTDB taxonomy): Bacteria > Nitrospinota > Nitrospinia > Nitrospinales > Nitrospinaceae > SZUA-226. The sequence goes on along the minus strand of JAPUGN010000077.1, from coordinate 1,578 downwards.
AATCCGGGATCATTTGCCACAAAGCATTTTCCTGGCCGTCGACAAACGTGATTTCAATCATCTGCTGTCGGCGCAGGATGATATTGCCGACGCCATCGAGGATTTGACGGTCATTCTCCGCATCCGCCGATTGTCGAATCCCGACATCCTCAGGGAGCCCCTGAAACTATTGGTCGATCATGTGGTGATGAGCGCCCACAGCGCCTGCGATTTGATTCATGAACTGGAAAATCTGCTGGAGGCTTCCTTCGGCGGTGTGGAGGCCGAAAAAGTGGAAAAGGCCTGTCATCAACTGGCAACCTACGAATGGGAGGCGGATAAAATGCAGTTCACTTTGGCCCAGAAACTGTTTTCGCTGGGCGATGCCCTGCCCGCCGGCGACTTGTTGCTTTGGAACGAAGTGAATAAAAAACTGGGGGCCGTGGCCGACAACTCGGAACTGATCGGTAAAACCCTGAAAATTTTTCTTGCCAAATAAATAACCCTACCCGGAGCCTTCTCAACTTTTCCTGGAGTTTCTTTTGGATGTAGCGACTTTCCTGCTCTGGTTTGGGATACTCGCCTGCGTGTATATGGCCTGTAACATCGGCGCCAACGATGTGGCTAATGCCATGGGCACCAGCGTCGGCGCCAAATCCCTCACCTTTCGCCAGGCCGTGCTGATTGCCGCGGTGGCCGAATTTGCCGGTGCGGTGTTCGTGGGCGGACACGTCTCCGACACCGTGCGCAAAGGCATGGTCGACCCCAACCTGTTTGCCGATATGCCCATGCATCTGGTGTATGGAATGATATCGGCATTGGTGGCGGCTTCGATCTGGCTGCATTTTGCCAGTTCCCTGGGCTGGCCGGTGTCCACCACGCATTCGATTGTCGGTGCCGTAGTCGGCTTCGGGGTGATCGCCGGCGGGGTGGAAGCGGTAAACTGGGGGAAAGTTGGGTTCGTCGCCATGAGCTGGATCGTGTCGCCGGTATTGGGAGGGCTGGTCGCCTATTGGGTGTTCCGTTTCATAACGGTGAAAATTTTCGACCAGCGCAACCCGGTGGTCCAGGCAAAGAAATGGGCGCCTTTGATGGTGTTCGTGGTGTTTGTGATCCTTGCCAACTCCATGGTGTACAAGGGGCTCAAAAACCTGAAACTGGACCTGGATTTCCAGGATGCCCTGGCCTTGGCGCTGATGGTTGGCGCGGTTGCGTATGTCACCGCCCAATTTCTGGTGAAAAAAATAAAAGAGGTTTCCCCGGACGATATCAACCAGCAGTTTGCTTCCACCGAACATATTTTCAAATTCCTCCAGGTGATCACCGCGTTTTACGTGGCGTTTGCCCATGGCGCCAATGATGTGGCAAATGCGGTAGGTCCGTTGGCGGCGGTGGTTTCCATTTTGAAAAGCGGTAGCGTTGAAATGAAGGTGCAGATGCCGCTTTGGATTTTGGGCATGGGTGCCACCTGCATTGTATTCGGATTGCTGATCTGGGGCACCCGCGTGATGGAAACGATCGGCAAAAAAATTACCGAAATTACCCCGTCCCGCGGTTTCTCGGCGGAGTTCGCCGCGGCCACGGTGGTTTTGATCTGTT
>JAPUGN010000076.1 GCA_027298165.1 Nitrospinota bacterium | reverse complement strand
TTACCGGGTTTATCTCTAAACCTTCCGCCATCACGACAAGGGACGTACTTGACCGCCTTTCGCTTCATCCATTGTTCCGATCTGCATATTGACAGCCCGTTCAAGGGCTTTTCCGCAATTCATCCGGAGTGGGCTCAACGCCTGCGCGAGGCTCCCCTGAAATCGTTTCTGAACATCGTCGATTTGGCCGTGAGCGAGCAGGTGGATGCGGTAATTATCGCCGGCGACGTGTTCGACGGCGAAGACAAAAGCCTGTCGGCGCAATTCAAATTCCGGGGAGGACTGCAAACTCTGTCGGATCACGGCATTCCTGTCTTCATCGTGCACGGCAACCACGATCCGCTCAACAGCTGGTCGACCACGCTGGACTGGCCGGAGGGGGTTACGGTGTTTCCCGCCACCCGCGTGCGTTCCGCCCCGGTGGAAAAAAACGGGCGCACGCTGGCGCATATCTACGGCACCAGTTTTCCCGAACGCGATGTGTTCGACAACCTGGCCCTCAAGTTCGAGCGGCGGCAGGAAGCGGGGTTCGCGGTGGGGGTCCTGCACGCCAACGTGGGCGGCAACCCGAACCACGATCCGTACGCCCCCTGCGCGGTGGAGGACTTGGTGGCGCGGGGCATGGATTACTGGGCGCTGGGGCATATTCATCTGCGCGAGGTATTGCGGGAAAGCCATCCGGCGATCGTCTACTGCGGTAATTCGCAGGGCCGTCACTTCAAGGAAACCGGACCCCGGGGATGTTGCCTGGTGACTCTGCGCGAGGGCGCTGACCCCGAAATCCGGTTCGTAGCCACCGATACCCTGCGGTTCGCCGAAGCCGCAGTGGATGTGTCCGGCTGTGCCACGGTCGACGCAGTGGTCGGGGAGATCGTCGGGCAATGCCGGGAACTCCTGAGTCAGGCCGATGGCCGCAGTCTGGTGGTGCGCCAGACCTTGACCGGACGCACCGAAGCGCATTCCCTGTTGATGAAAGGGGGCACCCTGGACGGCGTGCGGGACGAGGCGCTCCGGAAAATTCCGGACGCCGGAGCCGGCCTATGGCTGGAGTTTTGTTTGCTCACCCGCGGGGCTTACGATATCGACGCCCTGAAGCAGGGCCAGGATTTCATCGCCGATCTGATTGGGTTGTACGACCAGCAGGCAGATTCATCCGGTCTTCTGGAATGCCGGGAAGCTCTCAAGCCCCTGGTGCAATCGTGGGAGGGCAGTAATCTGCTTGCGGAATTCAGCGACGACGAACTGCGGGAAATTTTACTCCAGGCGCGCAACCTGACTCTGGATATGCTGGTGAACCGGGACTGAGCGTCGCTTGCGATGGCGAATCTGAAATCAACTTATGCAAATTCGAGAAATTCACATTGAGCGATTCGGCAAATTTTTAAACTGCCGCATGGTACCGGTTTTGCCGGGCCTAAACGTGATTTACGGCCGCAACGAATTCGGCAAGACCACGTTGCTGGAATTCGTCCGCTGGGTGCTGTTCGGGTTCGAAAAAAAGCGGAAGGGGATGAATCCCTACGACCCGGTCGACGGCGGCGAACGGGCTGGCACACTGATGTGCGAACGGTCCAACGGCGAGACGGTTTTTATCACACGCAAGGGGGGAACGCTGGAAGGGGAGGTCACCGTGCAGGCGGCGGACATTGAGGGCTCGGGGCAGGCGCATCTCGAAACCTACCTCGGCCATGCGTCCCGGAAAATTTTCAAAAATATTTACGCGTTTGCGCTGGATGAGTTGCAGGACATGGATTCCCTCCTGGAGGAGGAGATCAAAAACAAACTCCTGGGCGCCGGAATGGGCCTGGGCCAGGTATCGCTGACCGATGTGGAAAAGGAAATCAATAAGAGGCGGGACGAAGTGTTCAAGCTCCGGGGCTCCAACCCCACCATGAACCAACACTACCGGGAATATAAAAAACGGCAGGAGGAGCTTCGGGCGCGGTCCAGCGAAATCAGTCAGTATGATGAACTGAACAAGAAGATCTGGCTCCTGGAGCAGAAACGCAAAACTGGAGAGGCCGAGGCGGAACAACTGGAGACGCGTCGGCGCAATCTGGAGTTGCGGCGCGATCTGTTCCCGGACTTTATCGAACTTGAGGACCAGACCCCCCGGCGGGAGCAGTTGGCCGAAGTTCCCGCGATGAATGAAGAAAGCATGTTGTCGTTTGAAAAAATCCAGGCCAAACAAGAGGACCTGAGCCAGCGGCTGGAGGAGGAGCGGGCCAAGCTGAAACAACTGAACATTCGGAGGAAGCCGATCTCCTTCAACCCATCGCTTCTGGAACGGGAAAGCGAAATCATGCAACTGCGCCAACTCACTGAACTGGTGAAGTCCGCGCAGGAGGACCGGCATGCGGTGCAAAAGGAACGGGACCAGCTGGAAGAAAAAATCCGGGCGGAAATGGAGGACACCGGCCAGGGTTGGGAGGAAGAGCGGATTCTCGATTTGGACTGGGACGACGCCGACAAGCAGTTCGTGCAAAAACAGGAGCAGACTTTGTACCGGTCGGAGCAGGCGGTCATCAATGTCCGCAACCGGCTGGAGCTTCATCAGGAGCAGATCGTCACCGGCAGTCCCCCGCCCAGTCCGTTGGGCCTTAAAATGGTTGCTGGAGTGCTGGCGGCGGTGGGCTTGGCGGGTGTTGCCTTCGCCGGGTACGTGTCCAATGCGGAACTGGGGTTTTTTATGGGTGTACTGCTGGCCGCCGGGGCGGGGCTCTTTTTCTGGCTGATCCGGAACCAGGGGAAAGGCGAACAGGTGGACTTGCTGGAGAACCTGCTGGAGGACAAACTCAAAAAAGCGGCGAGCGACATGGAGGCAGATACCGAAGCCTGGCGGCAATGGGTGCAGGACAGGGGGCTCGACCCGGAAATCTCGCCGGCCTTGTTCAGGGAACTCCAGATCCACGTTCGGGCCGTCAAGGAGTGGTCCTTCCAGAAGAAAAACCTCGACGAGCGGATTGACCGGATGAACCTCAAGGAAGATGAGGCGGAAGCGCTGGTCGCCCTGCTGGCGGAGTTTGCCGGCAAGATGATTTTGACGAACGACCTGCTGGTCAATATCGAGATGTTGTGCCGGCTGTTTGATGAAACCCGCGACCGTTTCAATCAGTGCCGGGACCTGGACGCCCAGATCAGCGAGCAGACGGGAAGGGTGGACGGCATCGCCGCCCAACTGGACAGCCAGCAGGAATCTCTGCATCATCTACTCCGGTCGGCGGGGGTGGACAGCGAGGAGGGGTTTGTCCACCAGTGGAACCGGGCGCAGACAAAGCAGGCGCTGGATCTGTCCATCCGCGAAATTCAGAAACGGATTCATACCCGCGTCGGGCTGGGAGAGGCGTACGAGAAGTTTATGGCCTCCATGCGGGACACCGACCCGGAGCAGTTGGAGCGGGAATGGACCGAGGTGGCCCCCCGGCTGGACCACCTTCATGAAGAGCAGGACCGGATGAATCAGGAAATCGGACGGTTGCGCGGCGAGGCCGAGCAACTGGCTTCCCGGGAGGATCTGGCCTCTCTGCAAAACGAGCTGGGCGCCGAAAAGGAGCAGCTCATGAACGGCGCCCGCGAATGGGCTACGTTGACCCTGGCTCTGAACCTTATGGACCGGGCCAAGGTGCAATATGAAAAAAACCGGCAACCGCAGGTGTTCCAGGCGGCCGGCCGGATGTTTTCCAAAATCACCGAAAACAATTACCGGGGCGTGGAAAAACCGCTCGAAAGCGATGAATTCCGGATCGTGCAACAGAATGGCAGTTTCATCAGCCCGGTCCAGCTCAGCCGGGGAACCCGCGAACAGCTGTATCTATCCATGCGCTTCGGCCTGATCGAGGATTATGAGACGCGGGCGGAACCCTTACCGATTTTGATGGACGATGTTTTAGTTAACTTCGACGATGTCAGGCGGGAACATGTCCTGGACATTTTGCGCGATTTCGCCCGGGACCGGCAGGTGATTATCCTGTCCTGCCACGAGCGCCTGTTGGAAACTTATTTGAAATACGGGGCAAAACAAGTAAATTTGCAGAAAGAATAAAATTTATGTAAAATTTTCAAGAATAAGCTGGAAAAAAATAAATATTTCATTTATTATTCAATATTAGACATTATGAAACAGCCGATCAGTACCACCGACCCCGCAGCTGAAGAGATCAAAAGCCTGATTCTGGACAAGGCGGTAGACCGTTTTATCCGGTATGGATTTGGCAAAACCACCATGGTGGAGATCGCCAAGGATTGCGGTATGTCCGCCGGCAACCTGTACCGGTATTTCGAGAGCAAGTTCGAGATCGGGGTCGGGGTAGCCCAGATTTATATCAGCAAGGCGGAGCAGATATTACGGGACGTTTTGAAGAGACCCGGCCTCAGCCCCACCCAGCGGCTGGAGGCATTTGTTTTGGAAAAGCTGAGGTACATGCACCACCATATCATCGAGCAACCCAATGTCCAGGATCTGGTTGATTACATCCTGGAGGATCGCTGGGACCTGGTGGAGCGCCACCGGGATGTTCAGAATTCCCTCATGTCCGAAATCCTTTCCGACGGCAACCGCACCGGCGAGTTCAATGTCTCCGATGTGGTCCACACCGCTAACGCGATTTATGCCATGACCACTAAATTCCGCCTGCCGCATTTCATAAAAAATGTCACCCTCGAAGGTCTCGAACAGGAGGCCAAAGCCGTTGTCGACCTGATGCTCCATGGACTGAAAGGATAACCTGTTTTCTATGGATGGGTTGTTTGTGGGCCTTATTGGATATGGGTTTGTTTGCAAAAAAACAGCATTGCGGTTTTGGGGTAAATGTAAATACAAGTGAATGCACTCCAAATAAATCTTTAAGGATCATAATATTGGGGTTTAAATTTTCGGAATCCCGGTTACCCTAATAAGTAATCAACGGATGAATTTCCAGAATTGGGAGAAAATGTAATGAAAAGAAAATTATTATGGTTCGTCTTGTCGGGTGGCATCCTATTGTCCGGTTGTATTATGACTCATCCCACCAATGCCGGCCGGGACGCAGACGCGACTCAATTAACAGTCGGTAAAGTTCAGGGCGAAATCAAAGAAGGCATGCCCGCTTCGGATGTTGCGGCTATCCTGGGATCTCCCAATATTGTGACTACCGATGAAAAACGCCGCGAAGTTTGGATTTATGACAAGGTTTCCTCCAACCGCGTTGACACCCGTAATTCAGCTTATGGGACATTGATCCTGTTTGGGGCAAGTAGTAGGCAGAACGAAAGTACGAGCACTCAAAAGACTTTGACGATTATCATCAAGTTTGACGAACAAAAAATGGTAAGGGATTTTGCCTACAACTACACTCAATTCTAAAAGTCCTCGCACAGGAGGAGCGTCTCAAGGTTGCAAGTGGGTTTTCCTTCTCCTGCTGGGGGGAGTCCTGTTATCGGGGTGTGGTGCTTCGAGGGCCGCCACCCCGGAGAGTTTTTTTCAACTGTCTCCCGAAAGCGCGAAGCACAAAGCCCAGCAAACCCGGACCTTTGAAACCTCGCAGGAAAAGGAACTGCTCTCGGCTTCAGCCGCTGTGCTCCAGGATTTGGGTTTCCAGATCAAGGAAAGTGCATCGGATTTGGGTATCCTCCGTGCTATGAAAGAGCGGGGTGCACGGGAATACGGTCAGGAAATAGCGCAGGTTTTTATCATGATCCTGGGGTTGTTTGCCCAGGACGTCTTTATCATTCCTGTGGACGTGCATCAGCAAATCGCCGCCACACTGGCGACCCGTCCGGTGGAGGGGGATACCTCCAAGTTCACCGTCCGCATTATTTTTCATAGAATAGTTTGGCAAGGGCACGGCGAGGCCGGAGATAATCATATTGCGCCGGGCGGACAATGGATGGAAATGATTCATGACCCGAAGATTTACCAGCAATTTTTTGCCAAATTGTCCAAGTCTGTATTTCTTGAAGCCCATCAAATCTGAGGAGAGACATATCGTGAACGGCCGTAAAAAAATACTTGTTTTAATAGGGTTGGTTTTTTTTCTACAGGCATGTGTTGGAGCCCCCAAACCACCGAAGGAGCTGTTGTCCCTCAACGAGTCCCAGATGAAAATCCGGAGCTATCAGAGCCGGACGTTTGACATCAAAGATCAGCAAAAAGTGATGCGGGGCGTGGTGGCCGCCCTGCAGGACCTCGGGTTTATCGTCGAACGAGCCAACGGACCCATGGGACTGGTGACCGCCGGTAAGTTTGCCGGGTCGGGTCATTCTGGATTTGTGGAACTGACGGTGACGGTTCGTTCTAAAGGAGAGAGTCGAGTCGAAGTCCGGGTCAATGCCATTATCAATACACGACCCATTGAAGATCCGAAAATTTACCAGAGCTTTTTTACCGCGGTGCAACGGTCCCTGTTTCTTCCCGGTTGAGGAAATTGAAGCCTGGTAGGATGGCGGTCTGCGAAAAAAGAGTTTTTTAAATCGGTTCATCACCTGAGAACAATGAGATTCCTTTTGCTTCAAAAAAAGCGGGTTTTATTTGGCCTGCTCATACTTGGCTTCAGCATCCTCTTGCAGGGGTGCGCCATGCAATGGGGTGCGGAGATCCAATGGAACTCCGAAAGCCAGATCCTGATGTCGGAAGCCAGCCAGGTGAAAATGCGCGCCCTGCAGACCCGGGTGTTTGATACCACCGATAAAAGAAAAACCATGCAGGCGGTCATCTATACCATGCAGGACCTCTTTTTTGATATCGAAGTGTTGGATGAGGAGTTGTGGATATTATCCGCCAAAAAAATGTATCCTCGTGGCGGCGGGGGTTGGCAGAATAAACCCTCCTATTACAACTATAAAACGGATAGTTTGATGAGTTTCCAAACGAATTACCGGACCTATGGGCCGTTTCAGTATCGTAATGATCTCACCCGTATATCGGTGACGATACGCCCCAAAGGCAAAACCCAGCTCAGGGTCCGCGCCAGTATTCAATACAATATCCGTGCGGTCGAAGACCCAGCCCTTTACCAGCAGTTTTTTAAGACCTTGAGCCAATCCATGTTCCTTGCTGCCCAAGTAGAATAATCCCAGGGCCGCTTTCCCCCTCCCCATTTTTCTGGAAAATCCTTCCGTACAAAGGAGTTCCCCATCCATAGGCATTTACCCTGATTATAAATATTATGCAAAATAATTAATATTCTATTGCATTTTATAAAAATATGCCTATATTAATTTTTATAATTCTGGGAACCCGTGGGATTATAGGCCCGGAGAAAGGTCGAGAGAGCGGGGTCACCCAGCTAAAATTTTTTGGGCATATGATTAATATTTAATAGATTATTTAACATAAATAAATTATAGGAGCCATTCAGAAAACAGCCGGAGACGTCACTTGGCGGATTTTCAAATTGGTCACGGCCGGGTCCTGCCACCACTTCAGTATGGGTCGGCTCAACCTCTTCCAAACGCTCTTGGCCAAAGCCGACTGTGGCCGTTTCCAGCGACGCAAAACATGGGTATGTCTGAGTTTGGTTCCAAGGGTTGGAGCTTTAAACCTTTTTTAGGGAGAGCCCCCATGAAAGTTGGAGTGATGGAACTGCTTCAGGAGAGACCAGCAGGAAACTGGTCCTATCGGCTATACCATGCACAGATGTCCAAGCAATTTGTCAGCATCACCCCGCAGGCCATCGCGGTGTGGTGCCGGCAGGCCGGTCACCAGGTGCATTACGTCACCTATTACGGTCAGGCCGATCCCAAAAGCCTGCTCCCGAATGATTTGGACGTGGTGTTCATCGGAACCTATACGCCGTACTGCGGTCTGGCCTATGCGCTGGCCAAATTGTATCGCCGTGAAAAGACTTTGACCGTTATCGGCGGACCCCACGCCAAATCGTTTTCCGAAGATTGCCTGCGGTATTTTGATCTGGTCGTTAAAGAATGTGACCGTACCCTGGTGGAGGATATTTTGAAAGGCCGGTTTGAGTCACCGGCGGTTATTACCAGCGGCAAGCCGTTGACGGAGATTCCCAGTGTAGAAGAGAGGATGCCGGACATCATTCGCGCTTCCTTTTCACGCGGAAAACCCGCGCGGATGAGCGTGATTCATCTATTGTCCAGCGTTGGGTGCCCGTATACCTGCGACTTCTGCCTGGATTGGGACAACTCCTATATTCCCCTGTCAGGCGACGCTTTGAAGAACGATTTGGCGTTCCTGTCCAAAAATTATCCGAAGGTGCTGGTGTGGTTTGCCGACCCCAATTTTGGCATCAATTTCGACGATACCCTGAGCGTACTTGAGCAAACCCCTGAAGGCCGACGGAATCCCTATATGATCGAAAGTTCGCTTTCGGTTTTGAGGGAATCACGGCTGCAACGTCTCAAAGATACGAATTGTATTTATGTTGCTCCCGGCGTGGAGTCCTGGACGGAGTATTCGAACAAGGCCGGGGTCGGAAAAAAATCCGGACGGGACAAACTGGAACAGGTGATCAAACATTTTAAATTGCTGGGCGAGTACATCCCGGGCCTGCAGGCCAACTTTATATTCGGCACCGATACCGACCGGGGAGATGAACCGGTGGAGCTGACCCGCGAATTCATCCGGAGCCTTCCCGAAGTCTGGGCCACCGTCAACATGCCTATTCCCATCGGAGGAACGCCCCTTTATGACTCCTATGATTCCGAGGGGAGGATTTTGAAAACCATGCCCCTGTCTTTTTATTTCAAACTTTCCTATCTGACGGTGACGATGAAAAATTATTCTTCGGTGGAATTTTACGACCGCCTGATCTCTCTCAATCAGGAACTTTCTTCCCCTCGAATGATGATGCGGCGGTTGGCCACCCGAACACCGCTGGCCACCCGGCTGTTTCATAATGCCCGCGCGTTGGCCGTGAGAAAAGATATCGAAGACATGCAGACGGTGCGAGGTCTGCTGATCGCGGATTCCGGATTCCGGGCATTTTTCGAAGGCCGCACCCAGGAGTTACCGGAGTTTTTTCATACCCTGTATGAAAAAAACCTTGGCGCCTATGCCGAGCTGATCCCAAGAAAAGAGCGCCTGCCGGTCTTCCCCGAACCGGAAAAAGTTTCTAAAAATGTTCTCCCTGTCCTACCGATCTCCCCGGGTGGGGTGAAGGTGGAGAGTTCACCCCGGTAAAGTCGGTAGCCTTGCCGGGGTGTGGCTCTCCTGGAACAGAATTTCCAAAGACCCGGCGTCAACAATGGCAACGCAACCGTCCTTGCCGGGAACAAACCTTTTCATGAGGACCGCGGGATGCTGGAAAAGAAAAAAAGTCTTACGTGATTAAAGGTCGGCTGTTAAAGCCATCGGGGAAAAATATGAAACGTGGAAAATAACGCATTTTAACGTTGAGGATCAGTTGAACGCAATCTTCTCTGATCCCCGACACAACGGCATGTTTGGCGAGGGGGACTTATGATAACGATGGCACTGTGTGACGAAGACAAAAAAGCACAACAATCGTTGACTTTTCTCAAGAAGATTTTTGCCAACTATTCATCGCGTGATTTTGCCATTCGCCTCTGGGACGGCAGCACCTTGCCGCAGGAGGTGGGGCAGACCTGGCGGTTCACCCTGGTGATCAATCATCCGGGCACGCTCCGCAAACTGTTGTGGAACCCGACGGAACTGGGGCTGGGGGAGGCGTATGTGTTCAAGGATTTCGATATCGAAGGCGACCTGGAAGCGGCGTACAAGCTTCAGGATGATTTTGCCGCCCTGCACGTCACCTGGCGGGATAAGATTCATTTCGCCAAATGGCTGTTGTCTCTGCCGGCTACCAACAAAGCCTACAAGGCCCATGCCGCCGTCCCGGTTCACGGAGAGCCCGCCGAACGGGAGCGCGCCCGCAAGGCCATCAGCTTTCATTATGATCTGCCGGCCGCTTTCTGGGAGAAAGTACTGGACGATTCCCTGCAATACACCTGCGGCTATTTTCACTCGTGGGAGGAGGATATCAACGATGCCCAGACGCACAAGCTGGATTACATCTGCCGCAAACTGATGTTGAGGCCGGGAGAGACGTTTCTGGATATCGGGTGCGGCTGGGGCGGATTGATTCTACACGCCGCGAAGCATTACGGGGTCCATGCTCTTGGCATCACCCTCAGCCAGGAGCAGTACGAATACGCACGCGCAAAAATTCAGAAATGGGGCCTGACTTCCCAATGCCGGGTGGAAGTGGTCGATTTTCGGGATTTGACCGGCAGTGAACGATTCGACAAAATCGCCTCCGTGGGGGCTATTGAGCACTGTTACCATTATCTGGACGCATATTTCCAAACCCCCTGGCGCCTGCTCAAACCCAGAGGATTGTTTCTCAGTCACGGAATTAGTTCGACCTTTCAGTACGAGCAAAACCCGCCGTCCAAATCGTTCCTCAATAAATACGTGTTTCCCGACGGCGAATTGGTGCCTCTGAAAACGGTGATCGATCTGGCGGAGGAAACCGGCTTCGAAGTGCGGGATGTGGAAAACCTGCGCGAGCATTATACCCAGACTCTGCGGCTGTGGGTGGAAAACCTGGAGCGGCAACAGGAGGCCATCCGGAAAATCGCCGGAGAAGTTACTTGGCGGATTTTCAAATTGTATATGGCCGGGTCCGCACATAATTTCTGTCTGGGCCGGCTCAACCTGTTTCAAACGCTCCTGGCCAAGGCCGACCGCGGCCGCACCCCGCTCCCCGCGACCCGTGAATGCTGGTATGTATAAAAGGAGCGGTCACCAGCCATTCCGCCAGTCCAAAGCCCATCACCAGCAGGATGTTAAAGGGCAAGGTGTAAATATCCCGGATGCTCTGGAGTCCGTTGAATCTGGAGCCAGCAGTTGCTTTTTGCGGAGATTCGGGTTAGAACGGGCCTTTCTGCACCTCCGGGAAGGCCACACTGGTCCGGAAGATCGATCATATGCCGGAAGGAGGGTATAACGGCGACGATACGTTTATAGGTCTCCTGGTTGTATTGGGTGTCGTTATCCTGATCGCCCTCATCGTAGTAGCGGTTGTTGGAATCATAGCCATATTTAAGACACGTAAAAACAAAACCGCCCAGCAGGAAAATATCAAAGATAGTAAATACGCTAAAGAATTAAAATCCGATCCATTGGCCAGTGAATCTAATTGAAATTGATTTGATCCTTCCTTGAGTCCGAACATTTCCACCCAGGCCGGGTTGCCGAGCAAAGGATTTATTTGCATTTTTCAGGAAACCGGGTTAGAAAAAGGTGTCCTGCACGCCCGGCGGCTATTCTGTCCACCGGAAAAAACCTGAAGGCTCTCACCCAGGAAAAAACATCATGCGACTCAAACAAACAATTTGTGTCTGCGGAGTCTATCTGCTGGCCGCCATCCTGGTCTGGGTTCCCGCTTCGGTCCAGGCCGAAATGTTGGGCACCCGGCAGGCGCTGCAATCCTTGTCCAACCAGGGCAGTGATCGCGAACAACTGATCTCCATGGTCCGGCGCACTGAAGTGCAGGAGCGCCTTCGGGCGTTCGGGGTGTCCGGAACCGAAGCGTTGAACCGGGTCAATAGCATGACCGATGGTGAAGTCGCCTCGGCCATGCTGCAAATCGAACAATACGCCGGCGGCGATCCCATTTGGAGAGCTTCGGGAGAAAAAGACGCGGGGTACATTTTCACCCTGGTGGTCGCTTTGGCCGTTATCGGTTGTCTGGCGTTCTGCTGGTTATTCTTTATTTGAGTGTCTGTTATGAATACCTCAGGGGCACTACCCGTTCGATTATTACTGTGGATCACTCTGGCCGGTCTGTGGGCCGTCGGTTGCGCCACCACCCCACCGAAAGTCGAGTTGCCGGCGAGCCTCGACATTCCCCGCAACGTTGAATTGACCAATGTCCCGTTTCATCCCCAGGGTAAGTATCAATGCGGCCCGGCATCGCTGGCCATGACCCTGCAATGGTCGGGCGTGGCGGTTTCCCCCGAGGATTTAAAGCCGCAAGTGTACACCGCCAGCCGTCAGGGCAGTCTGCCGCCGGATATGATCGGGGCGGCCCGCCGCCACGGCAGAGTCGCGTACCCGGTCGCCAGCGTCGAACATATTTTAAGGGAAGTGGCCGGAGGACATCCCGTCATCGTCCTGCAACGCCTGAGTATCCTGATGCAGACCACTTGGCACTACGCGGTGGTCATCGGCTACGACCTGGACCGGCGTGAAGTCGTGCTCCACTCCGGGGTGAAAGAGATAGAAGTGCTGTCTCTCGACGCCTTCGCCGAGACTTGGCGGCCTTGGGGGCGCTGGGCCATTCTCACGCTGTCGCCGAACAGACTCCCGGTCACCGCAGAAGCCGGGGTTTACCTGAAAGCGGTGGTGGGGCTGGAGCAGACACAGCGCTGGGGTGAAGCCGAAGCGGCCTATACCACCGCGGCCGCCCGCTGGCCGCACCACCCGACCGCGTGGATGGGTCTCGGCAACAGCCGGTATGCGCGGGGAAATCTCGATGGTGCCGAGCAGGCCTTTCGTTCCGCCGTCCGCGTCGCACCCGAGGCGGGCCCCGCCTATAACAACCTCGCCCACGTGCTCATGGAACTGAACCGTAAAGAAGAAGCCCTGAACGTCATCCACCAAGCCATCCGCCTGGGCGGTCCACTGGCGGACGTGTTCCGCAAAACCCTTGCAGAAATCCTTCAACTAAAAGACGATTGACCTGCTATCGCCACACTTACCCCCCCTCATTATTCCTAGGAAAACCTGAATTTATAAAGTTAAGTAATTGAATCAATTCGTGTTTTAATAAAACCATAAATATTAAGTTAAATATTTATTGACAAATATTTAATGGGGAATATATTTAGGATCATTGAGGCCTGAGGGCCTCCGCCCTGGGAGGGGCGGCAGGGTACGGGGCAATGATCTCCGGAAACCCTATTCATGAGGAGGAGACATGAAGCCATTCAACCAAATATGTTCCATCGTATTGGTGGTCTACCTGGTGACGGGTTGTGCAATGTGGAAGCCGTCGCTTGAATCTATGAAACCGGATCACTCCCTGGTTCCGGAGGACGTATGGTCGGCGGGTGGGGAGGACACGGAAGAGAAATCCCTCGAATTGATCAAATATGCGGAACAGTCTGACGCGTGGAGGGGTTGGGCGAAGACGTCTTACCGCAATTATGATGATTATCAAAAATCCCACCACGGGAAAATCGCCAACCGGGACCTGGTGGAAATTCAGCATCTGGCCACTCAGTATGTGGATCAGATTTGGGGTCCCTTATGGGACTTGATGCTGAGCCCCTACTTCTATCTGGATCTGGCCAAGGATGTCCAAATCCAAAATCAACACGAAACCCATATCGAAAAGCGCGTGAACCATCATAATGATTCCCTGGGCGAGGTGCTGGAATACGGGGGGGACCCGGAGGACGGCACCGTGTATCGGAAGGTGCGGGCGGATGTGTACCATATTAATCCGCTGGACCGTAAAGGAAAAATATTCCTGCGCGAATTAGAAGTCTCGTTTGGTGCCGCCTTGATCCTGATAGACAATTTTGAAATCGGCTGGGAGCCCTATATGAAAAACAAGGCCATCCGTCGAATTTTGCTTTACGATTCCGCCGGACCGAAGGATGAGTCCCGCCAGGCGGTCCAGAAAATTTGGCGGAATTACCGAAGCTATCGCAATTCTGAAAAATTAGTTGCGGTTTTTAACCTTTACCAAAAAGCCCGGCAAATCCAAAAGAATTCGGAAAGTGTTGAGCCCGGCCCGCATTCGCATCCCCTGACAGGTATCATAGAAAACAGCCCTACCTTCAAAAAGCTGGAGGAGAATCCAAACAATAAAGGTTTGTTGGCACGCGCTGCGGATGGCGTGAAAACGTTCTTCACAATGCAAAAGGATTCGCTGGCCCTTATTAATGTCCAGACGTCTCATATTTTTGGTAAAGCTTTCGGCCTTAGTGCAGACCTCTTTCAGTCCCGCGAAGGGCATCTCAAGCAGATGCCCCGCGTCGAGTACGCGCGCCTGGTCGGAACCATGAAATCCCTGGATGTTTTTTTGCAAAGATCCCGGTCACGGCTCACCGACAAGTTTATACCGGGCCATTACGGCCATGTCGGAATATGGGTGGGAACGGAAGGGGAGTTGAAAGAATTGGGCGTTTGGGAAAAACTTCCTGATTTATACCAGAGAGCGAAGGAGAAATATGCATACGGGGGCCCGTCGTTTCAGGAAGCTGTCCGCGATGGTAAGAATTTAATAGAGGCGTTGGCGCCGGGAGTCAATTTTCATCCCCTGCAAAATTTCCTGGATGCCGACGATTTGGTGGTCCTGCGGCCAGTGTCCTGTGGAAACCAGCGGCCCGGCACCGAAACCTGTTTGACCCGCGAAAAAAAGAGCGAGTACTTGGTGAACGCTTTTCGTCAAATAGGGAAGAATTACGATTTCAGCCTCAACTTCAACACGGACAGCGAACTGGTGTGCTCGGAGGTGGCCTATTGGACTTTTGTAGATTTCGATATCAAAACCGACCGGGCCATGGGCAAGCATTACGTTCGGCCGGACCAAATGGCAAAAATGGCGGACGATCCCAGCGACCCGTTTTTTCCGGTCATACTGTATGTGAATGGAAAGCGGGTCTGGAAAGAGGGTGAGCCGTTGCGAAAGGAACTGAAACATGTTTTAAACGGAAACTCTCCGGAGGAGGAGTTGCGGGAGCGTTGAGGAGAAGTTACCCGAATAAAACATATTAAGGAGGGTAGAGATCATGTTTAAGATGAAACAATGGATGAAACCCATAAGCCGGATGATGGTGCTGAATATGTTTTGGATGGTCTGGGCGGTGACTCCGACAGTTGCTGAACCGGTCCAAACCGCTTCCCTCATGAACCCGGGAAACTATTCCGAAGCGGAGGACTTTCATAAAATACAAAGCGACACAGTTTTCGTGGAATCTCGGGAAAATCTGGCGGTGGGCTATAATGTTCACAGGGCTGTTCTGGATGCGGCTCAAAATTATCAGCAGGGCGAGGACCGAAAGTTTTCGGAGAAAAACTCGGTGCTAGGCAATGTCGGAAATGTGGGTGGGTTTATCATTACGTACAGCACGGTTTTGGTCGGGTATCTGGTCCTTTACGTGCCTCTGGGGTCGTATGGCGCGGCCAAGTGTGTTTTCAATCGCGAAGGATGGAACGATTGCTGGAACGATTATATGAATCGAACGTTTCATTGAATCAAGGCCCGCGTCAGGGGTCCCATTTCCTGGCGCTTTTGTTCTTCGGTTTCCGGGGAGGCGGTTGAGGCCTCCGATAACCCCCTGCCTTTCGGCTTGTCCTGGCCTTCGAAATTTGACACTATGAGGGAACCACTTTTTTTCTCAAGAGTGCCATGTCACGTTTTCCTTATAGAGTCATTCAGATATTGCTTGCGGTTTCGTTATTGACCGTGGCTCCGGTTTTCGCCGGCAGTATGTTCAACGCGCTGTCGTTGATAAAGATGGAGATGGAGCAACGCTATGGCATCACCAACCTGGAATGTTTTCCCTTCCTTGAGAATATCGGTACCAATCAGGATGAAGCGCAACGCGTGCAACACTGCCTGACGGGGACCACGACCCTGGCCTCCGCCTTAAAGGAAGTGCCCAATTCCGGTCTAACTATTGTGGGTATCAGCACCCGATATTTGCGCAGTGGCGGGTTTCATAGCCTGTTGGTGCCGTGGGACGCATCCAGGGAGGACATGGTTCGTTCCCTGCGGGAACAACTCGCGCCGGAGAAACAGAAACAGTTCATCGCGGACGTTCATCAATTGAAACAACGGATTCAGTCCGGCCTGCGCATCCGGGAGTTGTATTGCACCTTCCGGATTTCCAACGCGCACTGCCTGCGGGGGTATCAGACCCTGGCCGGGGTGGAGCCGAACCGCCGCATGGGCCGCATGTCCTGGGCCTCCGTTGCCATCACGGATACCCATTTGCCGGATAAAGACCGTACGATTTTGACGTTGAAGTACGACGACCCTCCGGAAACCATGACGCACCGCCTGCAGAACGATCCCGTGGTGGAGATCTGGACACGGGAAAAAAAGATTTATCGGGAAATCAAACAACAATACGGCAAGGCGCTGGCGGCTTTGCAGGTTCCCAATTTTTTCTGCGATAAACATTTGGAACAGAAGGAATGTCTCGAGGGCGCGAAAAATTTCAGTGCCGCAGGAAACGATCCGGGCCTGAAACGCAAACTGTGGGGACAGGTTCTCGTCCACAAGTACAACACGCTCATCAAAGACGACCATGACGTCGTTTTGCGGTATGATCTCCCGCCCGGGGAAATAGTCCGCATCTTTTCCAATAAACCGGATCAGGCCGTCATTCAGGTCAATGTGACGCTCGCCGAAAAACTCGAGAAGCGAACTAAAAACAACTCCAGCGGCCTGCGCGCGGTGTGTGATCTGGAAGGCCTGCAATCCGCCGATTGCGCTCAAGGGTTCAAGAATTTCATTACGTTTATCCGGAATCATCGCGATTACCGGGTGAGCCGTCCGTTCACCGATGTCATGCTGATCGACGGCACCCGGCTCGGCCGGGTGAACTTCGCGCTCAACTCCAAGGTGCGGCACAGTTATATCTATGTCGACGTCCACAGTTCGCCGGAAGAGCTCGCCGGGCACCTGTCCCGCTTCGGCTCCCCGCCATCCGACCCCGTGCGCTAGCGTATTTATTCCATAAATCAATAAATCGATTGAACCATCCGTGAGGAAATGTGCCGTCAGTTGTCGCGCACGGCGTTGGGAAGGAGGGGATGTTTGGTGGAATACTCCTGACGGGTCAACACCAGTTGTTTACCGGTATTGAGACCCGGATGAATGACCAGCGGCGCGAGAAAATTACCCGTCATCCGCCGGTAATCCTCCGGCACGGTCACGATGATCCGGATTTGAAACGCGCCCTCTTCCCCAAGCCCGATGGTGCGCCGGTCCTCCGCCGTCAAAGTCACTGCGTAATCCGGCATGAAGGGAGCAGGGTCGGTGATGACAAACGCCAGCTCCGGGGTGGTCAGCGAGTGGAGCCACTCCAGGGGTGAGTCGATGTTGGAAGCGAACGGGAGCAGGGCGAACCGTGTTTCCTGCTCGAACCCGTAGAGTCCGTCGGGAATATTCAAAATGGCGTCGTCGTTCACTTCAAACGTGCCGAAACGGGTGGATTGATATTTCATGACTGCAACTGTTCCCGGGTCCAACGGCCGACCTGCGACGGATCGAAGGTCGCGGCGGCGGCCTGCCGGTTTTCCTCCTGGATTTTCAGGAAGATTTCCTCGCGGTACACCTTGATGTCGTCGGGCGCTTCGATCCCCAGGCGCACGGTTTTCCCTTTCACCTCCAGGATAGTAATGCGAACGTTGTCGTTGATGGCGAGGCTTTCGCCGATTTTCCGGGTAAGCACCAGCATGATTCGGGCCGTGGAAAGGGGTGGGCGGACACGCGTTGTCTGGAGAATTATATCAAAAATATCAAGGATTTCAGGGGAAATGCGCGGCCGGGAATCCATTTGACAGGGTAGGGGCTTTGTGATAATTTCGCTAACTTCGCCTGCATCAGGTAGAAACCAGCCACAAACCATAAAGCCGGGGTAGCTCAGTCGGTAGAGCAGAGGACTGAAAATCCTCGTGTCGGCGGTTCAATTCCGTCCCCCGGCACCTTTAAAATAAAGGGTTGGAGGTGGGAGCCTCTAACCCTGTTTTTGTTTGTGTGTAATTTTGGTGTAATCGTGCCAGAAACCCCTATCTATTGATCACCTTGAGCAATTTTTATGGCCCTCTTCAACCCCCACAGATGCCCGAAAAGCTTTGAGAGAGTTACGCTGATACAACCTCAGTACAAGGGCGGCGCATTTAAGGGTCCAGCGCGGGGCCAGTGTTTGAATTGCATGGATGAGCAGGAGTATGATTTGACTGTGCCGGTTATTTTTGGGATGAAAACGTTAAATTCGGTTCCAAGCGGATGACCGCGTCGCTGTATTGTTTACCAAACTCGGGAAACAACGTGGGGTGGGTACAATAAGCCAAAATTTTCAAGGAATCCAGAATCCGTGGTCCGGGCCGGTTGAAATAAGCGTTTCCATCCACCAAATACGCGTTGCCCTTCAGATGAACCTCCCATTGTTCCCAGGGAAGAGCGCTTTTCAATAATTCCATTTCTTGAAGAGTTTGTTCCAATTTAAATCCGCAAGGTTTGATGATCACAACATCCGGTCGAATTTTTGACAGGGCATCCATGGAGACCGTGGGTGCAGGTTGGCCCGGCGATGCAATAAGACACTGCCCTCCAATAATATCGATCATTTCTGGAACCCACAAACCTCCGATCATGACGGGTTGAAACCATTCAACAGTCAAAATGCTCGGCCTAGTGAGAG
>JAPUGN010000075.1 GCA_027298165.1 Nitrospinota bacterium | reverse complement strand
CCGGGGTATAATGTGGCTATCCAAGCTACGCAACAAAAATCGCCTGTTTCTGCAACACCCTTAGTCCTTACCGGGGAAAGTACGCCATGATGGAAAAGCTCAAGCGGTACGTTTTCGACCATTTCGAAAGCCATTTTATTTTTACGATTTTGATCAGCGTTGTCCTGATCAATTACTTCGTTTACTCCAAGATTGCATTCCTCAACTTCTACTACCTCCCGATCATGCTCGCAGGTTATTATCTGGGTCGCCGGACGGCGGTGCTGGGTGCGTTTTTCACCATACTCCTGGTTGGGGTGTTTGTGATTGCCGACCCGCAAAACTATTATGCACAGGAGGAAAAATATCATATGTATTTCCACCTCACCGTATGGGCCGGATTCCTGATATTGACGGGTTGGATCATTGGCGGCTTGAAAGAAAAACTGCGCTTCACCGACAAGCTGCGTGAAGAGCTGGCACACGAAAAAGAATTGCTCGATATCAGCAACAGGCGGTTGAATGAATACAGCAGTACGTTGGAATCCAAAGTTTCCGCAAGAACCAGGGAGCTTGAGCAGGAACAGGGAACGGTCGAATCCCTCAAAACTCGGGTGGAGAATACTCTATTTTCCGTGATGGACCCTAAAGTGGCGCGCTTGATGATCGAAGGCAAACTGCGCAACGAAAAGCTGCCGGTCTCGGTCTTGTTTTCCGATCTCAAGGATTTCACGCATTATTCCGAACAAAATCCGCCGGAGAAGGTGATCAGCGAATTGAATTCCTATCTCGGGGAAATGGAGGATTGCATCACCCAGTTTTACGGCCATATCGACAAATACATCGGTGACGGGATCATGGTGGAGTTTGGCGCCCCGGTGAAATATAAAAACCATTCGATTCTCGCGGTGCTTTCGGCCCTCAGCATGCAGGAGAGGGTGAGGACGTCGCATCCACAATGGAAAATGCGGGTGGGAATTGCCACCGGGCTTTCGGTGGTGGGTCTTTTGGGATCGAAGCGCAAGAGTTATTCCTGTATCGGGGACACCGTAAACCTGGCTTCCCGCATCGAGGAATTGTGCGAACCGGGCGAAGTATACATCGATCACAATACCTATATGATCGTTCAGCAGTTTTTCCACGTCAGCCGGGTGCGGTCCATTTCCGGAAAGCGGGAGACCGACAAGATTATCGAAACGGAAATCCAATCGTTACAAAATTTGCTGAACCAGAATCCCAATGATCTGCAAATGATGTATGCCCTGGGGCAGGCTTTTTTCAAAAAGCGGGCCGCCGGCGCCGCCATGGAAGTTTTTGATAAAATCATCAGACTGGACCCCGATCATATTGAAGCTCGCGAGGGATACCAGGAAGCGAAGAGAAATCAGGACGAGTACGAAAAAATTGCCATCCGCGGGAAAACCGAACGCGTGGCGATTTACCGGGTGACCGGGATCAAGGATCCACTAATGGACCGCAACAAAATTCCCCGGTATTTTTACGACCAATATGCTCCGGAATTTTCCAAAATCAAACTACCGGTGGAGTTGGTACATGCCTGCGAGGCGGTCGACGGCACTCTGGGCCACGGCAAAACCGTGGCTCTTCTCTCCTATGCACTGGCCGAACAGTTGGGATTGTCCCACAAGGAAAAAGAGGAACTGTTGATCGCCGGTTATTTGCACGACTTGGGTAAAATGATCGTCCCCCACGAAATGCGCGGCGGCCACCGGCCGCTATCCAAAACCGAGCAGGCATTGTTCCACAAACACCCGGTGGAAAGCACGCGTTTGATCAAACAACTGGGATACGATTCGCAAATTCTCCTCAATTATGTGAAGAGTCATCACGAACATTTCAATGGATCGGGTTATCCGGAGGGGTTAAAAGGAGAACAGATTCCTCTGGGTTCAAGGATTCTGAGTATCGCGAACGATTTTGACGTCTTGACGAGCCGCAGAAAAAATCAGGAGGGGTTGAATTATCAAAGCGCCGTCAAGGAATTGCAGAAGAAAGCCAAAGCCGGCAAATATGATCCGCAATGCCTCGCGGCGTTGATTCAGCTGTTGAATTTGCAATCAGCCTCTACCCATCAACTGGCCAGACATTGACCTAACAGGGCAAAGGCTTCACTCATTACAAGCGGAGCGAACCGTTTACTGAGCGGACCCGGCAGGATTAACCCTGATCACTGTACTTGAATTGGAACCTGCGGACCATGATGGCCAGAAAAATTCCGGCGGCCATTCCCGCTGACAGAATCATTCCATCGAAAATCAATACCAGCGAAATGGGAATGTTGTTGAGACTCCATTTCAGTAACTGATGAAAGCCCAGCCAGGAATCCGGATTCTGCATCCAGGCCCCGATCGCGGTGTTTTCAAAAAGCATATCGAACACCATCATCATCGGCATGGCATTCCATACCCCATCCTGCAACCAGATCACGATCTGGTAACCCAACAGGCCGAACCCGGAAAGAACTACCGTAAAACACAGCAATAACCCGAGCATGCCGAGATTTCCCAGAATTAAATCCAGCACTGTAAATCGCTTAGCCAAAAACTTCAGTTCCTGCCGGGTGGCCTCGTAGGCGGAAACCAACCCCTTCTCGAGGACAAATCGGAAGGTCTGGAGGATGTCGATCACAAACAGACGGGCGGCCTCCATGGTTCCCAGCATTTCTCCAACACGTTTGGACTCGTTAAAAGTTTTATCCGTCTGTACCATGCTCTCTCCTTCCCGGCCCCGGATCCTCTCACACGTCACGAAACCAATGAAAAACAATGATTTGTTATTAAGCCTACCGCCAGCGGTGGTGTGAAGTCAACGACTCTCTCCTCTCTTCATTGGGATACCGATGAGACGGCTGGGGATTTTTATTTTAGGGGAAATTAAACTCTTGTAAACTAACGGTTATTTGAGCAGACGATGCGGGCCAGGCGCAGTAATTTGGAGCTGACTTTCAGGTTTTCCTGGCGGGCGGCGCAATCGTTGATTTCGAACCGCACCTTGCCCTCTTCCAGGTAAAAATTGAAGGCCCCAAAAAAATATAAAAGAGCCCTATTCTCTTTAAGCCATTTCGTAAAAGAGATCATTTAAACAATTAAATTAATTGAATTAAGCCCGAATAAGGCTGAGTTGTCCTCGTATTTCTAGCATCACCAATAAATCTTAAAAACTCAACCCAAAATGTTGAAAAATAACACCAGAATATTTTTTTTATAAATGGAAAAATTATATAATGTGCAGTGCAGATCCATGGGACCGGTGGAGATAAGGGCCCCGGGCCTTTCAAAATTGATTTTCACGTTGGGGGCGGAGTGACGCGATACCTTAATCTAATGCGGAATATATCCAACTGGAGCCTCTATCTGGGCATCAAATTCGGCCTCACACGGCCGGATCCCATTTATTTTACAACCCGCACCGGCGTGGTGATTGAAGTGCCCCGGCGGCTTTTGCAGACCTTCAAGGAAGTGTTTATGGATGAATGCTATATGGAGGCCCTGCAAAGAGAATTCCCCAAAGGGGGTACAGTTATCGATGTCGGGGCCAATGCCGGATTCTTTTCCCTGTTCGCCGCCTCCCGGTTCGACCAGCCCCGGATCTTCAGTTATGAACCCATCCCGGTCAATTTTCAGCAGTTGGAAAAAAATCTTCGGTTGAATGCGAAACACGACATTCATCCTCATCAATGTGCGGTGGCGGGAAAGGCGGGCGATATCACCCTCACCTTCGATCCCAGCGATTCCTTCACCACCAGCGCCTCGATGACGCGCAAACAGGAAGGCGCAGAAATCCGGGTGAGTTGCGTGACGCTGGAAAATATTTTTGAAACGTACGGATTGGAGCGATGTGATTTTTTAAAGATGGATTGCGAAGGGGCGGAATACGATATTTTCTATAACTGCTCTGAAGAAACACTGTCACGCATCGATCAAATCGCTATGGAAGTTCACAAAGGGCCGGAACCGAGACACGATATGGATTCGCTGGAACAATTTTTCAAGCACCATGGGTTTAGGACTCAGCGCCGACCGGTCGATATGCTCTGGGCCTGGAAGCCCAACTGACTCACAGGTATTCTTATGGTTCGGCTGGAAGGCATCAGCAAGTCGTTCGGTTCCAAGACGGTGCTTAAGGATTGTTCCCTCACCGTCGATGAAGGGGAGAGGTTTGTTCTGCTGGGCCAAAGCGGGTGCGGCAAAACCACTCTGCTCCGCTTGATTGCCGGATTCGAATCACCGGACCGTGGCCGTATTCTGATTGAAGGACAGGAGGTCGGCGGGCTGCCCGTCGAACAGCGTCCGGTGGGATTCATCTTTCAGCGCCACGCCCTGTTCCCGCACATGAACGTGTATGACAATATCGCCGTGGGTCCCAGGGTTCGCGGCATCCCGGAGACGGAAATCGCACAACAAATCGGGGAATTATTGGAAGTCACCCGCCTCACTGACTTGCGCGACGCCTGGCCGGGCCGCCTCAGCGGTGGGGAGTCGCAACGTGTAGCGCTGGCGCGTGCCGTCATCAACAAACCCAAGGTGCTCCTGCTGGACGAACCGCTGTCCGCCCTCGATGAAAGCCTGCGCCATAACCTGCGCGGGGAATTGATGGACATGCAACGGGCCTTCGGTATCACCTTCCTGTTCGTCACGCACGATCAGGAGGAGGCGATGAGCCTGGCCGACCGCATGAGCATCCTGGAAGGCGGCAGTCTGTTGCAGGTGGGAACTCCGCAAACGCTGTACGACCAACCGGCGGACCCCTTCACCGCTTCCTTTCTGGGAGAGATCAACCGCCTGGAAGCAACCGTCATCCAGCAAAAAGGCCGGCAGGTGACCCTTTCGCTTCAGAAAGCGGGAACCCTGACCGCCTTGTCCGACACTCCTTTTGAAAAAAATATCCGGTTGAACTGTTTCCTGCGGTCGGAACGCATTGTGCTGAGGGATAAGGGCGCGGGCGAGGGGGCCAATTGCCTCGACGGCGAAGTGATCCAGAAATTTTTTTTCGGCAACCGCATTCAATACCGGGTGCGATTGACCCATGACTGCGTCCTGAATGTGCGCGTCCCCTACGGCGAAAGCGCGGCCTGGGAAAAAGGCGATTCGGTATCTTTGAATTTTGCGCACAGGGATGTTTATTTATTTTCACCCTGACTGATTGGAGCTTCATGTCTGTCTTCAAACGCATCTCGAATTTAATAATGCCTTTACTTCTGTTTTTGTGGTGGGTGCTGTTGCCGGCCTGCGGTCCAGAGGGCACCGTGCCTGAAAAAATTACCGTCGCCACAGACGCCACCATGGTGCCCATGTCCTTCATGAATGATCAGGGCGCCATCGACGGCTTCGACCGGGCGTTGATGGAAGCCGTCGCGAAAGAAGCGGGGCTTGAACTCGAAATGGTCAACGTGGAATGGGCGGGCCTTCTGGGCGGGCTCATCACCGGCAAATACGACGCCGCCATCAGTTCCATCACCATCCTGAAGGAACGCCGGAAAAAAGTGGCTTTCAGCACTCCTTACCTGAAAAGCGGATTGTCTATTGTCGTGCGCAAGGAAACCCAGGGCATATCCTCGCTGGACGACCTGATGCGGAAAAACAAGATGGTGGGAGCACAAAGGGGAACCACTGCCTATTTTTATCTCAAGGACCATCCCGCTATCCGGAGCATGGGCTACGAATCGCACGGTCACGCCGTCCAGGATTTGATCAATGGGGAGCTCGATGCGGTGGTCGGTGAAAGCACCGGCACACTGTATTACAAGAACAAGGACAAACCGGTGTTCGCGAAAATTAAAATGGTGGGTGAGATTCTGACGGACGAATATTATGGCATCGCCATACGCAAGGACAATCCAGCTCTGGTTAAGGCTCTCGACAAGGCGCTTCAAACCCTGCTGGCCAACGGCACGGTGGCCAAACTGCATCAGCAGTGGGACCTCGGCCAAGCGGCGGTGATCCCGGCCCCCGGCGAACAACCGACATCTGGATGATCGGCCTGATGATTGCTCCGTCTCCTACACCCAATTGAAGCATTATGAAAATTCCCAAATCGGCGCACTCCCATGCGATGTCCCACTGGGGCTGGAATGCGGCGGTCGCGCTCAGCTTCGTGTTTCTGGTCTACCTGCCCGCGCAGGAAGCTTTTCTGGAGCGGGAGGTGGAAGGCGGATACCTGGCGCTTCTTAAATTATTGCCGATGGGGATCGTCTACACTCTGGGCATCACCTTCATGGGTAGCGTCGCGGCGATCGCGGTGGGCCTGCTGGTGGGTCTTGCCAAACTGTCACGCAACTGGATGGTGCTGATGGCCGCGTCGCTATACACCGAAATCCTGCGCGGCATTCCACTACTGGTGCTGCTGTTCTATATTTATTACGCGCTGGGAGAGTTTTTCAACATCCACAAACTGGCGGCGGCGGTGATGGGATTCGGGTTTTGCTACGGCGCCTATATGGCCGACGTGTTCCGCGCCGGAGTGGAGGCCATTGCGAAGGAACAGGGCGAGGCGGCGCGGAGTCTCGGCATGAACGAGCGCCAGGCCATGTTCCAAATCATTCTGCCGCAGGCGATGCGGACTATCGTCCCCGCCGTCGGCAACCAGACGCTGGGCATGTTGAAGGACACCAGCCTGGTCTCGGTCCTCGCCATCTCGGATATCCTGCGCGTCGCCAACGAATTCGCCACCCGGCACTTCAATTATTTCGAGACCTACACCTATATCGCCCTGACCTATCTGGCGCTGACCCTCCTGCTTGCCAAAGGCGTCGCCTTCCTGGAAAACCGCGCGCGGATTATATAATGACGAACCGGCCATCCGTATTTCAGTGAATATGACGACGCCCTCATCTGCTTCAATGATCTGGCACTCCGTTATCCCCAGGAATGTTCGGAGGATACCAATTCGGAGCGGAATCAATATCATCTGGAAGCAATGGGTACCGCACAGTCCAAAATTCTGTTTCCACCGATGCTGGCCTGCGAACCACAACTATCTGATTTTAAAAGAGTGGTACAGTCTCCGATGGCTTCGGCTTGCGTATTCAGTCGATTTTGATTACTATTCGTGGGGCGAAGTCGAATCCA
>JAPUGN010000074.1 GCA_027298165.1 Nitrospinota bacterium | reverse complement strand
CTGCAACTGGGCCAGGGCTCGGTGATCGAATTGACCAAACTGGTGGGCGAACCGCTGGAAGTACTGGTCAACAACAAGCTGGTGGCCCGCGGCGAAGTGGTTGTCGTCAACGACAAATTCGGTGTCCGCCTGACCGATATTGTCTCCCCCATGGAGCGGGTCCAGTCCCTCACCTGACCCCTCCCGTTTCCCGGAGGGACCCTTCGATTTCCCCGAGGGCCTCTTATCCGGACCCCCTTTGCGCCCAGCGACGCCTTTGTTCATAACTGTTCAACCGCCTTCCCCCATTTAAAAGCGCCTCTATCAGGCCATTTCGGTACGGCCTTTGCAAATTCCCTTTAAAGATCATTGGTGTCGGTTTTTTTGACGCTATCCGTTCGCCCGATTAAAGAGGTGGGTTATGACAAGAATTGCAGGAGTCGCCGCAATAGGCCTGGGTTGTGTGGTGTTTTGGACCGGTCTGGCGGTGGGTGCGGAGAGGCTTTCAAGTTACAACTTTTTGCAGGACGTTTCCGTGGACCGCACGCACGGGGAATTGCTGATTCAACTGAAATTCAGAAAACCGCCCGTTCATTTTCAGGGGCCGGATTTTTTCAAAAAATCCATTCAAATGGATTTTCCATCCGCCTATATCGATCCGGCCAAGCAATACTTCGATACCGGCGATGCCGCGGTCCCCCAGGTGTATGTATCGCAGTTTGATCCCCAGAGGCTGCGACTGCGCCTGATGCTGGCTCCCGGAACACCCGACCTCAAAGATCGTATGGTGGTAGAGCAGGTGGGCAACATACTGAGGATTCGAATCGCCCAGGAGGCTTCGGTTCCTAATCGCATGCCACTGGAGAAGGAGGATTTGCTGGGCAGTTTGCTGGCCCGGGCCTCCCTGATTGAGAAGGCCCATCCCATTAAAACCAAAACTTCTTCGGGGCAGGGCATCACCCCTGAGGTATCCAAGTTACCGCCACCGGTGACCCAAACGACGGGTGGGTTGAATACGACGCCTGCCGCGAAGGAAATCAAAAAAGAGTCTCCGCCCTTGTTCAAAACCCTCGGGGAGGCGTTGAAGAAAGAACGTCCAAAAGCAGCCTCTGCCTACGATCCGTTGCCGCTTAAAACCCGCAAGGCCGGAATTCTGGATTTTGAGGACAATCTATCCATCGGCAATCCCGATTTGCTTTCGGCCAGTCTCAAGATGACTTATACCCTGATCCTGGTTCTCGGACTGATGTTTGTGGTGTTTTATTTTTTCAAGAAATTCGGCCTCAAGAACAGCGTGTTCGGCGGCGAGGGCAAACCCATCAAAGTGTTGTCGACTGGGTTTCTGGCGCCGCGCAAAAGTATCGCGCTGGTGGAGGTGGCCGGCGATATTCTGGTCCTGGGCATCGCCCACGACCGCATATCACTTCTGGGCAATGTTCAGGACCCGGAAAAGATCGAGCAAATCAAAAGCAGTTTGCATAAAAAGGGAAGTGGAAACAAGCCCGCCGCTACCCAAACTCCAAAAGAAAAGCAAGTGCCGGAAACTCAAAAGCCGGGAGTCGACGTTTATAACAAGCGCCTGGTTAATGCCGGATCGACCTCATCGACCAATCCCTTCGGCGAGTATGTGAAACAGTTCATCGATTCCTCCGGGACGGAAAAGGATTCCATCAGGGAGGTGGCTTCGCGGGTCAAGAAAACGTTGGGGGAGGTTCCGATTTTTAAATGAGAAAGTGGGTGCTCATATGGGTTTCGGTATCCGTCCTATGGTCGGCGGCGGCGTTCCTGGCTCCCCAGGACGCGTCCGCTATTCCCATTCCAACCATTCAGTTGGGGGTGGAGGATGTCGACGGACCGGATACTCTGTCGACTGCGCTCCAGATCATGCTCCTGTTGACCATATTGACCCTGGCCCCGTCGATTCTGATTCTGATGACATCATTTTCCCGGTTCGTGATTGTGCTGTCATTTCTCAGGCAGGCCATGGGCACGCAACAGACGCCCCCGACCCAGGTGTTGATCGGTCTCGCTCTGTTTCTGACGTTCTACGTCATGAGCCCGGTGATCACCGAAATCAACGACAAGGCCCTGCAACCGTATTTGAACGAAGAGATCACCCAGGGGAAGGCTTTGGAAATCGCACAAATACCCCTCAAATCTTTTATGTTGAGGCAGACCCGGGAAAAGGATTTGGCCCTGTTTGTCAACATGGCGGAGGGCGAAAGGCCCAAGACTCTGGATGACGTCCAAATGCAGTCGGTGGTGCCGGCGTTCGTCATCAGCGAATTGAAGACCGCGTTTCAGATCGGATTTCTGATTTACATCCCGTTTTTAATTCTCGACATGGTGGTGGCCAGCATTCTGCTTTCCATGGGGATGATGATGCTTCCACCCGTGCTGATTTCTCTGCCGTTCAAACTGATGTTGTTTGTGATGGTCGATGGTTGGTATTTAACCGTCGGCTCCCTCGTCAAAAGTTTTGCGTAGGATGAAGTGATGACCGAGCAATTTATCGTAGATTTTGCCATGGACGCGATTAAAACCACGCTCCTGGTTTCCGCGCCCATGCTGGGCTTCGGGTTGGTCACCGGGCTGGTGATCTCAATTTTTCAGGCGGTCACCTCCATTCAGGAGTTGACGCTGACCTTCATTCCCAAAATACTGGCGGTGTTTCTGGCGCTGTTCCTGTTTTTTCCGTGGATCATGCACATCATGATGAGTTTTACTGAGCGGATCCTTATGAACTTCCCCAGTTACATCGGGTAATGGACCTCTTCAATTTATCGTATGGTGATTTCGAACATTTTATTTTTGTTCTGGTGCGGGTGGGGGCGTTCATCGTGTTTGTCCCCATCCTGGGAAGCCAGCAGGTTCCCGCGCGCGTCAAGATCGGTTTCATCCTCCTCCTCAGCCTGAGCGTCTTTTCCCTGGTCCGGGAAATGCCGATGCCCGAGTCCCGGGGATTGCTCGATTTCACCGTGTACCTGTTTTCCGAAGCAACGGTCGGTCTGGCGCTGGCGTTCGCCACGCGGCTGATTTTCACCGTAGTTCAGATCGCCGGCACGGTGGTGGATTTTCAGATGGGGTTCGGCATCGTCAACGTGATCGACCCGCAAACCCAGTCGCAGGTGTCCATCACCGCCCAGTTCCAGAACATATTCGCCATCCTGCTGTATCTGGCGTTGAACGCGCATCATCTGACCATCTACTCCCTGGTGGAAAGTTTTCACTTGATCAACCCCCATCATTTTGGTTTCTCCGCCGGGACCATGGCGCTTATCATGAAGCTGTTCGCGAACACCTTTGTGGTGGCGATTAAAATCGCCGCTCCCATCATGGCGATTCTGTTTTTTATCAGTATCGGGTTGGGGCTGGTGGCGCGTGCGGTTCCACAGATGAACGTATTCATTGTCGGTTTTCCCCTGCAGATCGGCGCGGGGCTTTTGATGGTCGGGCTGACCATGAGTTTTTTCGCCATGGTGATGACGCAGCACATTTCTCAACTGCCTCACTGGCTGATGGGACTGATGCTCACCATGGGAGGATGAGGGGTTAAAGGAATCCGATTATGGCTGAAGAAGTCAATGTAGATCAGAAAACAGAAGATGCGACACCCAAACGCATTCAGGATGCAGAAGAGCGCGGCAACTTCGCCCACAGCCGGGAGCTGACTTCCGCGTTCGTGCTTTTGGCCGCGATTTTGGCCTTCGCCATTGGCGGGGGCTTCAGCACCCGGCACCTGATGGGTACCTGGAAGAACCTGTTCAGCCAGGCGCATGTCATCCAACCCAACATGGAGGACTTGCAACGACTGCTGGGCTGGGTGATGAACAATTCCTTAATCGTGCTGAGTCCCATTCTGTTCGCCATTCTACTGGGCGGCGTGATCGCCAACCTGGTGCAGACCGGGGGTGTCCGGTTTTCCACCCATCCGCTTTTGCCGCGGTTTCATAAAATGAATCCGTGGAACGGGTTTAAGCGCATGTTTTCCCGCACCGCGTTGATGGAGTTGTTCAAATCGGTGTTCAAAGTGACGCTCATTTCCTTGATCGCGTATTTCACCATCAAGGGCCGCTTCGATGAAATTTCGCCGATGATGAACATGAGTGTCGGACAGATTCTGGTTTTCATGGGGCAGGTGGGTTTGGAGATCATGATCCAGGTGCTGGTGGCCATGATCTTTCTGGCTTTCCTCGATTATCTGTTTCAGCGGTTCACTTACCTCAAGAACCTGCGCATGACCAAACAGGAAGTCAAAGATGAGCGAAAGGATACGGAAGGCAACCCGCAGATCAAACAACGCGTTCGCAACGTGCAACTGGAAATGATGAAACGCCGCATGATGTCTGCCGTGCCGGAAGCCGACGTGGTGATCACCAACCCGACGCACCTTGCGGTGGCGATCCAGTACGATCAGAAAAATTCCGATGCGCCGGTGGTGGTGGCCAAGGGTAAAGGGGTCGTTGCCGAGAAAATCCGCGCTCTTGCAAAGGAACATGACATCCCGGTGGTCGAGGACAAACCGCTGGCGCGCCTGCTCCACAAGACGGTGGAAATCGGGCAAATGATTCCGGCTCATCTTTTCAAGGCGGTGGCCGAAATTCTGGCCTACGTTTACCGGCTGAAGGGCAAGACCTTGGTATAAAGATTGCACTTGTATCTGATCGTGGTCCATAGGGATTGAAATATTGGCACTTACCGCCGCTTCGACCGGCCCAGTATTTGCCGAAACCATTTAAATGTAATAACTTACTAAGATGGCCTCGTATTCGGGGTGCGTCAATTTTTTGTGTGAGGATGAGGGTCGATGGCCAATCGTATTGAAAAATATATGTCCGCCCGACCGCCGGAGTTGGCAGTCGCCGTAGGCATTATCGCCATTCTGGTGGTAATGGTCGTTCCGATTCCCACCTTTGTGCTGGACCTGTTGTTATCCTTCAGCATCACCTTTTCCCTGATTATCCTGCTGGTAGTCATATTCATGCTGGCGCCACTCGAGTTTTCCGTTTTTCCGTCGATGCTTTTGATTGTAACGCTGGTGCGGCTGTCTTTGAACGTGGCATCGACCCGCATTATTCTGTTGCACGGCAACGAGGGACCCGCGGCGGCGGGGCAGGTCATCCAATCGTTCGGTTCGTTTGTGGTGGGCGGCAACTACGTCGTCGGTACGGTTATTTTCATCATCCTGGTCTTGATCAACTTCATCGTCATCACCAAGGGTTCGGTCCGCACGTCCGAAGTGGCCGCGCGGTTTACGTTGGACGCCATCCCCGGCAAACAGATGAGTATCGACGCCGACCTCAACGCGGGCATTATCACCGAAGAGGACGCGCGGATGCGGCGGCGGATGCTGGAACGGGAATCGGATTTTTACGGATCCATGGACGGCGCCATCCGGTTTGTCCGGGGCGACGCCATTGCCAGCATCCTCATCACCCTGATCAACGTGATCGGCGGATTCTCCATCGGCGTGTTCCAGCAGGACATGGTGGTTGCCGAAGCGGCCAAGGTGTATACCCTGCTGACCATCGGTGACGGTCTGGTCACGCAACTGCCGGCGCTGGTGGTTTCCACCGCGGCCGGTATCATCGTAACCCGGGCGACGACCGATAAGAGTCTTCCCAATGAATTTATCGGGCAGATGGCCAACAATCCCGCGGCGTTTTCCATTGCCGCGGCGGCGCTGTTCTTTTTCGGAACCATCCCCGGCCTGCCGCACTTTCCGTTCTTCGTGTTATCGGCTTTAGCCGGCTGGATCAGCTACCGGTTGTATCAGGGACGCCAGGAAAAAGAGCGGGTACAACAGAAGAAATTGGATGAGGAAAAGAAGATCCCGCTTCCCGAAAAAGTGGAATCGATTTTACCGCTGGACGTCATGGAACTGGAGGTGGGCTACGAGCTGATTCCGCTGGTGGACGCCGACCGCAACGGCGAATTGCTGGAGCGCATCAAATCCGTTCGCCGGCAGTTCGCGCTGGATCTGGGTTTTATCGTCCCGCCTTTGCATATTCGGGACAACCTGCAGTTGAAAGCCAGTGACTATGCGATTCTGATCAAAGGCGTGGAAATCGCCCGCGGCTCTGTGATGATGGGCCGCCTGCTGGCGATGAGTCCCGGTAAAACCGAAAAGGAAATTCCCGGAGTCAAAGCCCAGGAGCCGACCTTCGGCCTGCCTTCGATC
This sequence comes from Nitrospinota bacterium, assembly GCA_027298165.1. Lineage (GTDB taxonomy): Bacteria > Nitrospinota > Nitrospinia > Nitrospinales > Nitrospinaceae > SZUA-226. The sequence goes on along the minus strand of JAPUGN010000074.1, from coordinate 189 downwards.
TGGATCAATGCCTCGGCCAAGCAGGAAGCGCAAATGGCGGGTTACACCGTGGTCGACCCGGCGACGGTGATCACCACCCACATCAAGGAAACCATCAAACGCAACGCGCACGAGTTGCTGGGCCGTCAGGAAGTGCAGACTCTGCTCGACAAATTCAAGGAAACCAATCCCAAGGTGGTGGAAGAGCTG
>JAPUGN010000073.1 GCA_027298165.1 Nitrospinota bacterium | reverse complement strand
GCGTATTACAAACCGCGTTCCGGGTTCAGATTATGATACTCCAAATCGAGGCTTTGTAATATCGGGTCGTCCCAGCCCAGCCCCTCGGCCTCGATAAAATCATTGAACAGGCTCTGCTTGATCGCCCAGTCGATACGGTCGGCCAGCTGTTCCGGATGATGCCGGTGGTCGTTCAACGTCCGGCCCCACTCGCGGGTGACCCAGTCCCATTCTTCCGTTTCGCCGGACAACCCGGAATGCTTGAGCGCCTGCTCGAGATACCATTCCTGGATTTCCAGCGGGGTAACGGTCTTCCCCGATTTCAATTGCAACGGCGTGGTACCGGTGATATCCCGCGACACGCGCTGTACGTCGGCCACCGGTTCCGCCAGTTCAAACGGCCCGCCCAATTTCTGCGCGCCGATCATCGCTAACACCTGCCGGGTGGCGCCCACCTTCAACGCGGTAGCATAAGGCGACATGTTGGCATCGCCCAGAATCAGATGCAGACGCCGGTAATTCTGCGTCGCGTGCGGCTCGTCGCGCGTGTTGATGATCGGCCGTTGGGTCATCGTCTCGATGCTGAGCAGGCTATCGATAAAATCGGAGCGTTGCGCCAGTTGGAGGCCGATGAACCCGTTTTCGTTTTTTCGTTCCGCGCCGACCTTTCCGGCTCCGGCGTACAACTGTCGCGTTACCAGAAACGGTACCAGATTCCGAACCCAGACCTCGAACGGCAGTGTGCGCGGAATCAGGTAATTATCATGGGTGCCGTAACTGTGGCCGCTGTAGTCGGTATTGTTTTTAAACAACTGTAAAACGTCACCGCCCAGCTCCCGGTTGCGAAGGCGAACGCATTCTCCGACAATTTTTTCTCCGGCCAGATCGTGCGTGACCAGATCGAACACGGTCCGGCATTCCGGCGTGGCGTATTCCGGGTGCGTGTGGTCGTTGTAAAAACGCGCGCCGTTGGTCAGCACCCGGTCGCTTTTCATTTCCCAGTACGAATAAGGCCGCTTGCGGTCCTCTTCGCAATACTCGTCTTCCTCTTCGTCCTGCGCCAGCCGCGTTACCTGAAACCCGCGCATATCGACGTGCGTGCGTTCACGGTCGTAGGCCCAGGCGCGAAACACGCTTTTTTGTTCGCAACGCGCCAAGAGTTGCATGGACTCTTCGACCGGGTCCGAATCCTCCTGATCCTCGCGGATAATACCGTATTCCGTTTCGATACCCAGTAGAGGAACAATATCGTTCATATGATCGACCGACTGAGGGTATTGGCAGCGGCCTGATCGGAATCGCTGGGCCGGCGTACCCTTACCACCTTCTTGGGATCAAAGTCGAGCAGTTGGAGCCAGTCTTCCATATTCGAGTCGGCCGGTAGAATGCTGTTCTCGTTGAACTCATTGGCCAGGGCCTGCGTCAGGTCGTCCGCTTTAATCTGCAGTTCCTCTCCGACGATGGCGCGTTCGATGGCGCGCTCTTTGGCGCGCAGGACTATGCCCTCGAGAAGGGCGCCGGAAATAAAATCCTTCCAATAAAGTTTCTTAAACTCGCCACTTCGAAGGGTCAGGATAAGCGCCTCCTGCTCCGGAGTTTTCTTGAACAGATGATCGAGGAACGGGCGGACCAGGTCTTCCATCAGGTCGCCTTCGATCGGCAGTTCCGGTTTGAGATACACTTTCAAAATCGCTTCGCAATCTTTCCGGTTGGGCCGCCCTACTTTGATCTTACGATCGATGCGTCCCGGACGCAGAACCGCGGGGTCGATGAGGTCCGGCCGGTTGGTCGCCAGGATCACCACCATCTCGCGGACCGACTGAATGCCGTCCATCTCCGCGCAGAACATCGGGACCAGAGTGTTAGAGATGTTGTTGACGCGCATGGCCTGGCGCGTGCCGAGCACCGATTCGGCTTCGTCGATGAAGATGAATGGAAGCTTGCCTTTTTCCTTATACTCGCGCGCCCGTTTGAAAATTTCACGGACCTTGCGCTCCGACTCGCCGAGCCACATGTTCAGAATTTCCGGTCCCTTAACGTGAATGAAGCGGCCTTCCAGATCCCGGCTGCCTTCATCCTTGGACTTGAGCTGGGACACCACGTCGGACAGGATGGCCTTGCCGATCAGGGTTTTGCCGCACCCCGGCGGGCCGTAAAAGAGGAATCCCTTGGGCATGCGGTATTCCATTTTGCTGATAATCTCTGCGTGCAGGATGGGGTACTCGATGACCTTGCGGACCTCTTCGATGACTTTCTCCTGGCCGCCGACCTGCTCCCAAGTGACCTCCACATAATCGTCCTCCACCAGTGTTTTCGACTGGCGCTTGGGAAGGCGTTTCATGATGACCTTCTGGGTGGGATCGAGAATCACTTCGTCCCCTTCCTTCAAGGCTTCATGTTCCAAATCGTCGCAGGGGATCACCATGGCATCGGCATTGTTGGTGCCGCCACCGACCAGCCAATGGCCGTCGTCCAGGCGGGATACGATGCGGGCAATCGGACCGCGCTCCGGCCGCGGCAGTTTGGCGATGGCGACAAAGCCCTCGTTGACCGCAACCTGGTCGCCGATGTTCAGGGAATCATTTTCGAGAATTTCGGGGGAAACTGCAGCCTGGTATTCCGTTCCGCCGACGTTCAAGCGGTAGAGATTGTCCTGACCCTTGCCGAGGATGGTCCCGATGCGATGCGCCGGCAGTTTGAGCTGGCGGATGGTCTCTTCCAACGTCTTGATTTTGAGATTATACTGTTGGGCGGACTGCTGGGCCTGGAGCAGGGCGTCGCGCAGATCGAATATTTTCTCCTGGAGGTCCGGCCGATCAGCGGTTTCTTCCAGCATTTGATCGATCAATTCTATGATATGGGTCGGGTCTCCCATGGGTCACCATCGTGGGGGTTTATTTATTAATTGTATGAATAATAAACTCAATAAATCAAGTCATTTCGCAGATTTGGACGGGGGCGGAGGTTCCTGCAGAGCGGCGATTATGAAGAATTTCAGGGGTGTTTTCAAAGGGAAATCCGTGTCCGCCAGAATCCGACGCAATTAACCCTTTGATTGTATACAAAAACCGGTGGAACTGAAATTAGTTTTTTAAATACAATAACTTAAAAGGTTTTGTTACTTTTCGGGAGACCGCGCGGAGAACCCCGATTCAGGGACAACAGAAGAGAATTCACTGCTACACATCATGTTCAAGATCAACAACAAATCCGTCATCGACAAATGCATTATCAGCTTCAGCCCCAACCGGTATGAAAGCCGCAGTCTGGCGGACAAGTTCGCGCTGGAGAAGGCACGGCGGGAAATCGCGCAGAAGAAAAAAGGCGTCAGCCACCTGATTCTGCGCGCAGAGGGGGAGGAGATCGACCGCCTCAAGTTCCTGTTCCCGATAAGCGGCATTCCCATCATGTGTTACGCCCTCGGCAACCTGCTGATGTCGAGCCTGAAGGAAATCGTCGTGGTGGGTTCGTACGAGGTGGGCATCATCCTGGAACATTTTTTGGAGAGCGTCGACACTCGCGGCAAAAAAGTGCTGTTCGTGCATGAAGACCCGGACAATCTGTTGTTGATCAACACTCTCATTCTGGGGCGCAACCAGTTGTCCCTCGCCAGCAACGAACTGGTGCTGTTCCAGCCGGGCGATTTGCCCTTCATGTACGATCTGGAAGGCGTGTTACGAGACCCGGACCTGAAGCGCCACAACCTGATCCTCTGGTTGAATTCGCGTCAGGCCATGTTTCCGCATTTCCAGGAGAACCCTTCCGGCGAATTCGTGGCACGCAATTATCATTACCGGGTGATCGCGGAAAAAGACAAACAACTGCACGACGTGAAGGAGCCCAACGTCTACCCCATCAATCTGGCGGCCATCGAAGAGGATATCATCGAGCTGTTGCACCAGACCCGGAAGGACGGCAAAATCCTCAACGCGGGGTTCAGCAAGGCCCTTAGATCGCCGGGCCGGATGCTGAGACTGTTGCCGGTGCTCGCCAAACACTTCCGTCATTTCGATTCGGATTTGAAACAATTCCGCCTGGACGATCAGTACAAGTTCGGGGCGCATCTCAAAAATTTTATTCAGGGAGTCTCCATTCTTCTGGACACGCCGTTCCTGGCCAAGTTCAACGACGATCCCGCCTTCGTTTCCGACGTCGATGCTTTGGAGGATTGGGAGGATTTCGAATCGCTGGTCTATTTCGCGGAAGAGCGGCATGGTGAAAACGGTCTTGCGGCCATTCATCCGTTCGGCAAAGAGCTGGTGCGGTTCCGAAAACAGGCCATGCCCCGGCTGGGGAAAATCATTCCGATGTACGCCGATTTCCACAGCTATCTCAACGGGATATACCGCTCACTGGAAATGAACTATGTCCCCTTTGATGAGGCGGGGCGCTACGGCACCCCAAACCTGCACACTCCGCAAATCGAAACGGCGTACCGCTGGTATTCGGACAAATCCAGCCAGCGTGCCGCTGGACCCCACGTTGCATAGGCCGGTGAAGCGCCGGGCGGAGTACCTCCGCTGGTAATTTAAAAACCCCGGCTGGCGGGAGTAACCCATCGATCGCTCCAATCAGCCCCTGCCAAGCCGCCCCCATTCCAAGCGGGCTCGCCACTTTGAAGTGACTATTTTTCAATCCTTTGCCTTCCCCGGACTTCCTGGAGTTTTTATTTGCTACGTGTGGGAGGGATGCTTTAAAGTGGGTATGAGTCGCATCGCCCCGCCCTTCTGGGACGCGGGTGGCATCGCATATGGGCCCCCGCCAGCGGGGCCGAAGGGTTCAAGGTTATGTTGGACAATTCGTTTGAAATTAAGGAAACGCCCAGGCTGAAAAAGTTCGTGATGATATCGCTGTGCCTGCACGTCACCTTCATGGTCGCTCAGGGCTTGATGCCCGACGAAAAGAAAACCGAGAAAAAATTCCCGCCGGTGAAAGTCAGCTATCTGCCGCCGGAAAAGCAGCTGAAGCCGCAAAAAGTCCCCACCTTCGTCGATGCGCCGAAACCCCGCACCCTTGAAACGCCCACAAGTTCCGAAATGATTGCCCGTTACGACAGCCGTGTACATTCCAATCAAAAACCCAAAAAGAGCCGGGTGTATAAAAATAAAAAAACCGTGGTTCCAAAAACCCGGAAATCCACTGCGCTGTCCAAAAAATTGAAATCCGTTCCCAAAGAGAAAACCGTACCAACACCGAAACGCCAGACGATCCGGAAACCTTTCCGCCTGGCCGACCGGGGATTTATTCTTCCGCAAACCAAGGGCGAAGTTGCCAAAGATAAGCCTCAGAAAAAAATAACGGGGGGTACGCTGGCGCTTCTGGAGGGATTCGATCCTGAGAAGTACGCCGCCCTCGACACGCAATCGAATACCGTCCAGGATGACGATCAAGTGATTTCCCTGGATACACGGGAATCCAAGTACGCTTCCTATTTCGCCCGCCTCAAGCACCAGATCGAGCGGGTATGGGCTTACCCGGAGGATGCGGCGCGGCGTGGGATTTCCGGGCGCCTGACCCTGCGTTTTCAGATTTCCAAGGACGGGAACTTGATGAACATCCGGCTGATCGATAACTCCGGCTACAACGTCCTCGACGAGGCCGCGCTCCAGGCGGTCAAAACCGCCGCGCCCTATTATCCCTTTCCAGTCACCATCGACCGGGAAAGCCTATCGATCCTGGCAACCTTTATCTACGCGCCGACCCACAGCACTCAATATTTCAAACGCCGCTGAGTCCCAACGGTTCCGCTGGTTGAAAGGGGAGTGAAGGGGCCTTTTTCAAGAACCCCGGTGGGAGTTGTGTGGAGGGAATGAAACTTGTCAGCAGGATGAAGATGCAGTTGATGCGGGCAGCAAACCGGCGACCTGTTTGTGGATGGCCGCCCGGTCCTGTTCCCCAAAATGCAGGAAAGCGGCTCCCACATCATATCCGGAACCAGAGGGATTAAGACGGGTTACCTGCCCCACCACCACCAGGGGTGGATCCCCGGAAAGCAAGGGCACCTCCAACTGAATGCGGCTTCCCATTTTGATGGGTTGGTCCGACTCGAACCGCACACCTGAAAGGCTGAGGTCCTTGATACGGCCCATCGCCGGTCTCTTCAGAATCCGGGTGCCGAGTTCCTGGATCTTGATGGGTCCCATCCAATCCATGCGCACATCGTGACGCTTGTCATCGGAAAATAGAACGATCTGGTTGCGTCCACGGTGCTTGGCTCGGAACAGGGCCCGGTCCGCGCAGTCCACCAGCTCGCCTTCGATATCGGTGTCCAGCGGATACGTGGCGATGCCGCCACTGACGGTCACCTGGATCATTTGTTCTTCAAAATACAGGTTCATGTATTCGATCTTATGCCGGATGCGCTCCGCTATAATCATGGCACTGAATTTCTGGGTCCCGGGAAGGATTAAGACGATTTCTTCTCCGCCAAAACGGGCCGCGATATCCTCCGCCCGTTTCTCCGATAGGATCAGGTTGGCGATAGCTTTTAATGCGGAGTCCCCGGCCAGATGCCCCAGGGTGTCGTTGATGTTTTTAAAATGGTCCAGGTCGAAAAAAACCAGTGAAAATTCCGATTGATACCGACGACACCGCGACGCCTCGCTTTTCAATGCCTCTTCAAAATAGGTCCGGTTGAAAAGACCGGTCAGCCGATCGCATTTGGAATAATGGTGGGTTTCTTCGAACAGGTTCAACTCCACCACTTTGGGCTGATGCAGAGCCTTCTTAACAGTTAGCATGTAATCGCAAATAGCGGTGGTGAGGTTGACCGGGCGGTCCATCGAGTCCATCATCATCCGACGGTGCTTCACCAGGTTCCGCCAGATGGACGGCGCTTCTTCATATTTAAAGTCCAATTGAGTGAAAATGTTCAGCAGAATGGAGAAAATCCGGTCGCCTTGGGTTCCTGCCAGGTGGTCCACATGGCGCAAAAATCCTTCTTCGTTGTCAGAGTAAACACTCAACTGCTGAATTAGAGAAGCCCTTAAATCGTCCATTGGCGTGTCCTGGGAATGCATGGTTGCCCTAATATTGATGATGTCACCTTGTAAGAGCAAAAGGAGTGCCAAAATTGGAGTAGCCAACCCATAAATCTTTTAAAATCAATGTTTTATTGAGGTTTTGGTGATTCAGGGGAAGTTGATAGCCTCTCCGGAGGTAGGATTGTCCGGAGCAAAGAGTCAAATTACCATGGTTTTAATGTCGGAAATTTGACGATACGTCAGGGTAATATTCGAAAATCCGGAAGGGATTCAGGTGGCGGGATGCACCTTAAGAAAGGAGCTCAACTCGCGACGGTCCGCTCCCTCGAGCTGGACAAAACCAACGCCGATATCGTAGTGATTCTCGAAAACCTCGACGCGGGCCACAGTACCGACCAGAATGATGGGATTGTCGAGGGTAGGAATGGGAATCTCCATTTGAATCTTGGCGCCAATTTCCATGGGCGCTCGTGACTCAAACAAAATGCCCGAAAGGCTGAGGTCTTTACTCTTGCCAAACATCTGGCTCTGGCCGACCCATTTACCCAGAGGCTGGACTTTGACTTCGCCGGCGAAATCGACGCGGACATACTGCCGCTTGTCGGTGGAGAACAGGCATATCCGGTTTTTGCCTTCCGCTTTGGCGCGGTACAGGGCCTGGTCGGCGCAACTGATCAGTCCATTGGCTTCCATGGAGTCCTGGGGAAAGGTGGCAACCCCGCCGCTGATGGTAATGTGGAGTTCCTTGCCGTCAAACAGGAGCGGCATATCCTGGATTTTTTTCCGGATCCGTTCAGCCTTGATAATGGTATTCACCTTGTTGGTTTCCGGCAGGATGATGACCAGCTCCTCGCCGCCGTAACGGGCCACCACGTCCTCTTCCCGCTTCTCGTTGATGATGAGATTCGAGACCTTCTTGAGGACGAAGTCACCAGCGAGATGCCCGTTGGAATCGTTGATGTTTTTAAAATCGTCCAAATCCAGAAACAGGATGGAAAATTCGGTATCGTAGCGCCGCGACCGGGAAATCTCTCCGCTCAGGGCCTCTTCAAAATAACCGCGGTTGTAGAGGCCGGTCAGGGAATCGCATTTGGAAAAATGGTTGGCCTCCTCAAAGACCTTGAGTTCGACCACCTTGGGATAATGGAAAGATTTCTTGACCGTTAGAAAATAATCGCAGATCGCGGTGAGCAGATTTACCTGCCGCTTGAAGGAGTCACTCATCTCCTTGCGATGCTTCAATATGCCTTCCCAGATACCCTTAGCCTCATCACGGTTGAAATCCAACTGAGTAAAAACATTGAGCAATATAGGGTAAATCAGGTCGCCTTCGACTTGGGCGATCCGCTCCAACTCCTCTAAAAATTTATCCTCATCCTGTCCATGATTCTTCATGAACTCGATGATGGATTCCCGGAGCGGCTCCTTTGTTTCCGGTCTGTATATGGCCTTGTCTACCATGGGATCTAAAAGAGAGATTCAATCTCTAAAATAGGGAAAAACATTAAAAATCAGTTTATGGTTTGGCTTTGAACGCTACATACCCACCTGGATAGCCCCTTGGGTGCCCAGAACCACCAAACTACCCTGTATTACACGGCATTCGCTTTTCAGACCAGGGGAGACGGCTTGGAGTATATGAATTATACCTCTAATAATAAATACCCCAAATGGGGGATAATTTATACTAGCTCCAAGGTCTTCACTTTCGATAAATTTTCGGAATATTTTAAAATATCCTCCCCCGCGGGACTCAATTTGTTACCGATGGCATTTAAAAAGATCAATTCATTCAAACACTTTGAGTCAGCCAGATAACGCGCACCTTCATCTCCGATCACGTTTAAACCCAGTACCAGCACCTTCAGGCTCGACAAAGTCTCTGATTCCGCAATGGCCTTGGCCCCCTGAGCGCGGATCCAGTTATCCTGCTCCAGATGTAACTCCTCAATTTGCGTCAGGGATTTGCTTTGAGCCAGCGCGACCACCCCTTCGTCGGCCACATTATTGTTGTTCAGGCGTAGATATTTGAGGCGGGTCAAATACGGGCTTTCGCCCAAGGCCCGGGCACCCTCTGCGTTCAATTGATTTTCACCGAGATCGAGCCGCTCCAGATATTTGGAATTTTCCGATTGCACCAGCGCCGCGGTCCCCTCCGCCCTGAGATCGTTATTGTTAAGGTCCAGCGTTTTGAGCCGGGTCACGGTTTTCGATTGGGCGAGGGAAATGGCGCTGTCTGCGGTCAGTCCGTTGCACTTCAAATGCAGAGCTTCCAGCTGAGAGCCCAGGGTGGATTCCGAAAGCGCGTAGACTCCATCGTCCCCCACATGGTTGTTGTCGAGAATGAGGGTTTTCAAATTGGGGAACACCTCAGAACGGGCGAGATAGGCAAAGCCCTGATCGGTGAGGTGGTTGTCAGACAGGTTGAGGGTTTCGAGCCGCTCCATGGCAGCGCCTTCGGCGATTTTCTGCAGACCCGCATCGCCGATACCGGTATCGGTCAGGTTCAGCGATTTCAGGCGCGCTCCCAGCCCGGACCCGACCACCGCCTGGATTCCCGCCACTTTCACCCGGTTGTAGGACAGGTCCAGATGCTCGAGCTGATGCATCGTCTGGCTGAGGGCCAGTGCCTTGGCGCCCACCGGGCCGATTTCGTTACTGGCGACGTTCAGGGTTTTTAATTGGGCAAAGGTTTTCACTTTGGAGATGAAGAATAACCCGTCGTCGTCGACATTGTTGTTGTCGATCACCAATTCTTCCAGGCCGGTCAAATGGGGAGACACGCACAAATGCTGAAGGCCGGCGGTGGTGAGGCTGGTTTCCCTGAGATTTAAAACCTTGAGGGATGCCAGCGGGGCGAGGTCCGCCAGTAGTTTGCAGTCGTCTTCCGACAACTCATGGCGAATAAGGTCCAACGCCTCAGGATTTTTTTCCATCTTGTGCTGAACCGAGTACAACAGGTCCTCCGCCTCCGTGTATTTCTCAAAATACCGGAGAAATTCCAGACTGTCGTTGATGTCCTTCGCCTCGGCCATGGCCTCACCAGAATGGGATGTGGATGAGGCGCATTATAGCACTCTCCGCGAGGAAGAGCCTGCGGAAAAAGGCCAATTTCAATCTTTTTGGGGGGAGTTAGCCGGGTCAGTTCAAATTGACGGAAACGACTTTAGAGACGCCGCTTTCTTCCATGGTGATGCCGTACAGGGTGTCGGCGAAGGTCATGGTTTTCTGGTTGTGGGTGATGATGATGAACTGGGTTTTGTCGGACATCTCTTTCAGCATTTCCTGAAAGCGGACGACGTTGGCCTCGTCCAGCGGCGCGTCGACCTCGTCCAGCAAACAGAACGGGCTGGGCCGGACTTTGAGAATGGCGAACATCAGGGCGATGGCGGTCATGGTCTTTTCGCCGCCGGAGAGCAGGGTGATGTTGTGCATGGTTTTGCCCAGCGGGCTGGCGGTGATCTCGATCCCCGACTCCAGAATATTTTCCGGGTCGCTCAGTGTCAGCTCCGCCTTGCCGCCCTGGAACAGGCGCTTGAAAATGTTCTTAAAATGTTCGTTCACCTGCTCAAAGGTTTCCTTGAACAATTTGCGGGTGGTTTGGTCGATTTTCTCGATGGTTGCATGCAAGGCACGAATCGATTCCGCCAAATCTTCCAGTTGCTTTTGTAAAAACTGAAATCGCTCGTTGGATCTCTCGTATTCGGAGAGCGCCGCCAGGTTCACCTCGCCGAGCTTCGCGACTTTCTCTTTCAGTTGATTCAACTCTTCGGTTACGGCCGCCTCGTCGACTTCGCCGTCGTACTGATTCAGCATTTCCTGCAAGCTCACGTTAAAATCCTCAAATGCCCTTTCCTCGATGTGGTTGATCTGGATTTTCACTTCCGAGCGTTTCAACTCCACCCCGGAGAGTTCTTCCGTCAGTTCCTGAATCTTATGAACCAGATCGCGGCTTTCGCGGTCTCGGTCTTCCAGCGTGGCTTCTTTCCCCCCGAGAGCCTCTTCCTCGCGCACTGCTTGCTGGGACAACTCGTCCTTTTGCCGGGCCTGCTCGAGGATGGCCTGTTCGGTCTCGGTGACGGCTTTCCGGTTTTCCTCGATCCTTTCGGAATTACTGCGGCTGTCCTCACTGCGTTGCCGGATACGCTGGTTGAGGTTTTCTTCCTGTAGATCGAGACGTTTGATTTCCAGCCGCAGGTTGTCGCGCTGTCCCTTCATGGAAGCGACCTTCACGTTCACTTCGTTGATCCAGCCGGACAGCACTTCATTTTCCTGGCGCTGTTCCCTGAGCGTGTGGCGGAGCTCCTCCACCACCACCCCGGCCTGTTCTTTTTCCTCCTCGGCGGTTTGGATGTCGTGGGTCAGGGTGTCGAACTCCCGCGTCAATTCCTCCAACTCGCGCCCCCCGGCGGAACGTTCGTATTCGAGATGTGAGCGTTTTTGCTCGAGGCGCTCCAGTTCCTTTTGGGCCTGTTCCAGATCGTTTCGGCACTGGGTTTGTTCGATTTCCACCTGATGGACGGTTACCCCGGAAGAACGCAGATTTTCTTCCACACCCGCAAACGCCTGTTCCGCCTGGCGATTCTTCTCTTCCATCTGGTCCAGGTGGCGCTGGAGCTCGGCCACCTGCTTGCCCAGCTCCTCCATTTCCCGATTCTGCGACAGCAGGCCTCCGGGGTCTTCGCCGTTGCGGCCGCCGGTGACCAGCCCCTGCGCATCGATCACCTCGCCATCGAGCGTCACCACGGTTCCCTGGAATGACTCGTGCGCATGCAGTTCGAGGGCGGTTTCCAGATCGCGCACCAGCACCACATTGCTCAACAGATGCTCGCAGACGGATTGGTATTCCTCGCGCGTCTGTACCAGGTCGGCCAGTTTGCCGATCACGCCCGGATCGCCGTTCAAGTACACCGGCGGCAGGGAAATGGATTTGGGATTCAGCGGGATAAACGAGCCCCGCCCGAAGCGATGTTCGTTCAGATAATGAATGACGTTCAGGGTATCCGAATAGGAATTAACGATCATGCTTTGCAATTTTTCACCCAGCACCGCTTCCACCGCTTTTTCATATTCGGCGGGCGCCTGAATGACGTCCACCACGACGTCGCGCAATCCCTCGGGGCGGGAACCCTCCCTCATCAGCGACCGGACGCCCTGGCCGAATCCTTCGTACTGGCTGCGTAATTCCTTCAGGGAACTGAGCAGTGAGGCCTTGGAGAAATACGCATCCTTGGCGTCACGCACCTGCTCGCCGCCTTCTTTGAGTTGCTCCTTGCACTGATCCAGTTGCTCCTGAAACTTAAGGTGCCCCTGCTTGCGGGCGGCCAGGTCCTGCTCCTTCCGACCGTACTGGCCTTGAGCTTCGCCGGTGGCGGTGTGAGCGGCCTCCCTCTGCTGTTCAGTCTCTTCCTGCTCGCGGGACAGTTTGTCCTCGCGCTCGCTCAGAAATTGCCGCCGGGCTTCCAGCTCGGTCAGCGAATTTTTTTTCTGGGACAGGTGGTGCAACAGATCGAGATCCCGATTCTCCCGTTCCTGGAGTGCCTTTTCCAGATCCCGCATCAACCCTTTGCCGTGTTCGCATTCCCGAGTTTTTTCCTCGCACTCCTGCTCCTGCATCCGGATTTTATCATCGGCGGTGGCCAACTCATTGCGGTGGGTTTGCCGCTCTTCGCTGTGGGACGCGACCTCCTCCTGCATCTGCTGAATTTCACGCGCCGCCGCTGCCATATCCGATTGCGCCTGCTGGCTCTGGGAATTTTTCAGTTCGATGACGTGTTCGTTGCGACTGATGTCCGCCGTCAACTCGTGCAGGGTTTCGCGTTTCTGGTTGAGGGAGGTGGTCAACTCGTCGATTTCAATTTTGAATCGGCTGATTTCGTTTTCCAGCGTCGAAGACCGGGCGGACCATTGCGTCTTCAGCTCACTCTTTTCTTTAAAGACTTTTTCCAATACGTCGAACTGCGCTTTCAGACCTCGGATTTTTTCCGCAAACAGGCCGAGCGACAACTCCTTGATCTGCCCCTGGAATTTTTTATACCGCTCCGCCTTGGCGGCCTGGCGTTTCAGGGATTCCACCTGCCGCCCCAGTTCCTGCACGATATCCGAAATGCGGTCCAGGTTCTGGCCGGAGGCGTCCAACTTGCGCAGGGCTTCGTTCTTGCGGACCTTGAACTTCAACACGCCCGCCGCTTCCTCGATCCATATCCGCCGGTCTTCCGGCTTGGAGGTGATCATATCCTGAATATGGCCCTGCTCGATAACCGTCAACACCTTGGGACTGATGCCGATGTCCAGAAACAGGTCGGTGATATCTTTCAGGCGGCAGGGAATCTGGTTGATATAAAATTCGCTGTCGCCGGAGCGGTGGAAACAGCGGGTAACTTTGATTTCTTCCGACAGGTTGGGAATGGTAGCCAAACGCAAGCCCTTCGGCACGCCGCTCAGGGTCAGGGAAATTTCCGTGCGGTTGACCGGTTTGCGCGACGCGGAGCCATTGAAAATCAAGTCGGTGATGCGGGTGCCACGCAGAGCCTTGGAACTCTGCTCACCGATCACCCAGCGGATGGCGTCCGAGATATTGCTTTTGCCGCACCCGTTGGGGCCGACGACGGCGGTGAATCCGTTGGTGAAATCGAGGCGGGTGGTGTCGACGAAGGATTTGAAGCCGGAAAGTTCGAGCTGTTTTAAAATCATGGCATCTCCAAGTGGCCCTGCTACAATCCATTTTAAGGCATAAAATCAATGATTTGAAACATAACCCATCCCATAGGGGATGTAAAGATTATTATACCACGGGATGTGTAAAAACTAACCAAGCCCTCTATATCTTGTGGTCTAGGTGAATCGCCCCAGGTTCCCGGGGACCATTTTCGAGTTGACTTAAAGGCGGGTTTTTCTGCACTGCCGTTTCCATATTATAATAACCGCCCGGTCCCGGTCCCGCAAACCTCTTTAACGGAGCAAGGAACGATGAAATTTTATGGATACAATAAATGCGGCACTTGCCGGAAGGCGCAGAAATTTCTGGACGCCAAAAAAGTGAAGTATCAGTCCATCGACATCACAGAGACCCCGCCGCCCAAGTCGGTTTTGAAAAAAGCGCTCAAGTCGCGCGAACTCAAAAAACTGTTTAACACCAGCGGCGTGCAGTACAAGGAACTCCATATCAAGGACAAATTGAAATCCATGACCGAAGCACAGGCGCTGGATCTGCTGGCGGGCAACGGGCGGCTGGTGAAACGTCCCGTTGCGGTGGACGGCGACCGCATCACTGTTGGGTTCGACGAAAATGAATACAAACAGGTGTGGGGCAAGAAGAAGTAAATGGACCGCGCCGTTTTGACTAAGAACCCTTTACGCAAGTGGCAGGTTCGGTTGACAGGATGGTGTGATACACAGGATCGTTAGAATTACTCCTCCCCTTACTGAGGGGAGGATACAGGTGGAGCCGGGCAAGGCCCGGAGCTGATTCTTTTTCCTGTCACCCTGGGCCCTTCGGCAAGCTCAGGTCAGACTCTTGGTAAGGAGGGGAAAATACTCGCGTTACAATATTTATCATTTTTTCAAAAATCTCTTTGACTAAAGCCCGCATTATGGATCTCCATTTACTGGCCGACCGGTTGCAAACCGAACACCCGCTTCCCGAATCCTGCCTGCCGGACGATGATAAATCCTCGGCGGTGCTGGCCGTCCTCTATCCCCATCTGCGGCAACCCCACGTACTGTTGATCCACCGGTCCGATCATTTGCGCCTGCACCCCGGGCAAATCTCCTTTCCCGGAGGGATGTATGAGGAAGGCGACGCCGGCCTGCTCGCAACCGCGCTCCGGGAAACCCGCGAGGAGTTGGACCTGGACATCTCGCCATCACAGGTGCTGGGCCTGCTGCCGACGGTGCAAACGCTTACCGGATTTACCATTTTTCCGTTTATCACGATTCTGGACGAGCGCCCCGCCACCCGCAAAAATCCCAACGAAGTGCAGGCGGTACTGGAAATTCCCCTGCAACCCTTGCTCTCCACCCATCATCGCGAAATGGGCTATCCACCTGCAAAACAAATGGTTGCCTACTGGTATCTGCAACATCGCGTGTGGGGTGCCACCGCAAAAATCCTGCACCATATCGGAAAAATAGCTTCGATATTGTAATGACCTGCATATCAGAAAAACGAATTCCCTTGAAACTCCCACACTAAAATCCACCTGAGTTGGGATGGGGTTTACAACCCGCAAACTGCGCCTTATCATTATTGAATTCACGTTACTTTCTATGAAAATCCTATCCCATTTTTTTTAAAGGAGGACAAGCCATGAAAAGGTCCCTGGCTTGGGTCACATCTATTGTTTTCATCTTGGGCATCGTTGGAAATGCTACCGCTGGAAACTTAAGCGCCTTAATATCAATGAA
The DNA here is from genome assembly GCA_027298165.1 of Nitrospinota bacterium. Lineage (GTDB taxonomy): Bacteria > Nitrospinota > Nitrospinia > Nitrospinales > Nitrospinaceae > SZUA-226. The sequence continues at coordinate 2,473 of JAPUGN010000073.1, read as the reverse complement.
TTACCTAGTCTCCGCTGATGCCAGCGAAATTTACCAGAAGGGCGTTGAGCAGGCCACGGATGGTAAATACAACCGGGCCCAGCACTTGTTCCGGAAAGCCCTGCAGAAGGACCCGAAGCACGTGGATGCCCTCAGCTATCTGGGCCATGTTTATGCCAGTAAAGGGAAACACAGGCAGGCCATCCAAACGGCTCAACAAGCGCTTCAATTGGCCCCCACTCATGAGGAAGCCAACCGGATCCTGATCCGGGTATACCAGGCCCAGGGCTCCTGGAAAAAAATGATCGGTCCCCTGAATTCCCTGATACAGAATCAGGGGAGCAACGCCGAATACCACGCCAAGCTGGGTGAGGCGTATTACCGTCTCAAAAAGTACAAATCCGCAGTGACCCCCCTGCAACAGGCGGTCAATTTGAATTCCACGGACTATATGTCCGCCTACCGCCTGGGTGAAGCCCAGGCCCGCACTGGAGATTACGACAGCGCGGTGGGTCACCTGGAACAGTCCATTCATTCCGCTCCGTCCCGCACTGTGAAGTATTACAACATGGGCCTGGTCTACGGACACCTGAAGCGATATGACGAAGCGATCCGAAATTTTGAAATGGCCCTGGTTGACCGGCCGGCATTCGCCGCGGCTTATTACAATATCGGCGCCATGTACCAGAACTCAGAACGTCTGCCGGACGCCATCGAAAATTATGAGAAGGCTTTGAAGTTTGACCGGAAGCTTGAGATGGCCTCCAGCAACCTGGAATACCTGAAAGGGTATCTGGATCGGCAAAAGGACCAACTGAAAGCGGCCCGTGATGCTTTTGAAGAGCGGACACAACCGGCAGAGCCGGCTCAGGAAAATTTATTTGAACCTCCGGCAGAATCCGATAGCACCATCTCCATAGAAGAAGCCCCGGTCGAGGAGACCCCGGTGGAATCGTTTGACGCCGTACAGAAGACTCCGTCAGAAGAAACTCCAGTAGAATCGTTTGACGCCGTACAGGAAACTCCAATAGAGGAGACTCCGGCGGAAGCCTTTGGCACTTTTGAGGAAGCCCCTGCCGCAGAAGCACCGGTAGTGGAATCCTTCGAAGCGGTGGAGGAGGCTCCGGCTGAAGAGCCCGTGATGGAAACCGTTGAGGAAACTCCGGCAGAAGAACCCGTCATGGAAACTGCAGAGGAGACTCCTGCTGAAGAGACTGCTCCGGTGGAATCTTTTGAAACCGCAGTGGAATCTGGTGTAGAATCGACCCCAGAGGAATCGAGTGCTCCTGAGGTCACTCCGGTAGGCAACTCGGAAGAAGCTCCGGAAGTCACCCCCCTCGGCATGTCCGAAGATTCGTTTGAGACGAGTACCAGCGTGGAAACTGGCGGTTTCGGCAACGAGACAAAGGTTGAAGAAACGCCGGCCGAAACCTCGGACGAAACTTCCGACGATGGCGCGGTGGATGCCAACGACTACTCGTTCCGAAACTTTTAAATGCGAAATACATGACTGGTCTCAATGACCCTAAAAACCGCCTCATCTTCGCCCTGGACGTTCCCGGGGTGGGTGAGGCGGTTTCTTTTGTCAAGCAGTTGGACGATTGCATCGGCCTGTTCAAGGTGGGACTGGAACTGTTCATCAAGGAAGGCCCTTCCGTTCTCACCGCCATCCGCGAACACAGCGACGCTGAAATCTTCCTCGACCTCAAACTTCACGACATTCCCGCCACGGTGGAACGGGCCGTCATCTCCGCGCAGAAGTACAACGTCCGGTTTCTGACCGTGCATTGTGCGGGAGGCGAAGCGATGTTGAAGGCGGCGGTGAAGGGTGCCGGTGATTCCGGCTTGCAGATTCTGGGAGTCACGGTGCTGACCAGTATGAACACGGAGCACCTGACAAAAGAAATGGGCTTCCGCGAAGGCATGACCGTTAATGAACTCATTGTGACTTACGCCCGCCAAGCCCAGGAGGCCGGGTGTTCTGGAGTCATTTGCTCAGGTCAAGAAGTAGAATTAGTTAAGGCTGTTGGTGGGTCCGATTTAATAACAGTAGTGCCTGGTATCCGTCCTGCGGATAACGCCGTCAGTAATGATGACCAGAAGAGGGCCATGACACCCCGAGAAGCGATTCAAGCCGGTGCCGATTATCTGGTGGTGGGACGTCCCATTAGCGACCCGCCCGATCCGAAAGCGGCGGCGCAACGCATCGTCCAGGAAATCTCCGAAGCGCTCGCCCACGCAAAATAATCCTACCCCCTCCTTCGCTCCTTCGTTTATGATGGGGCGCCATGGTGATCTTGATCCATTTTATACATCTACTCAGCCTGGTGATGTGGATGGGAAGCATCATTTTCTTTTCCTTCTTCGCCGCACCGGCGGTGTTCCGCGTGCTCGACCGGCAACAGGCGGGCGAAGTGGTGGGCGCGATTTTCCCGAAATACTACGCCCTCGGCTACATCTGCAGTGTGCTGGCCGCCGCCACGCTGATGCTCAG
>JAPUGN010000072.1 GCA_027298165.1 Nitrospinota bacterium | reverse complement strand
GGTCCGACCTCCTCAAGATCAACGCCAAGATCGTTAAGAGCGTGACCGAGCAGGTCATGCAATATTCGAAGGACCCCATCATCATCGTGGTGTCGAACCCGCTTGACGCCATGGTCTATCTCGCGAAAAAAGTCTCCGGCCTGTCGCGGAATCATGTTCTCGGCATGGCGGGCGTGTTGGACTCCGCACGGTTTCGCACCTTCGTGGCACTGGAGCTGTCCTGTTCCCTGGTGGATGTCGATGCCATGGTGCTGGGCGGGCACGGTGACTCCATGGTGCCGATGCCGCGCTACACGACCGTCTCCGGTATTTCCATCACCGATCTGATGACGCATGAACAAATCGACCGGCTGGTTGAACGCACGCGCAAAGGCGGCGCGGAAATCGTCGACCTGCTCAAAAACGGCAGTGCGTTTCTGGCGCCCGGCGCCTCCGTGGTCAAAATGATCGAAGCCATCCTGCGAGACAAACGCCGTATCCTGCCCTGTACCGCTTACCTTGAAGGGGAGTATGGGTGGAAAGATATTTTTTTCGGCGTCCCGGTGGAGTTGGGCGCGCAGGGCATCGATAAAATCATCGAACTGAACCTGACCCCCGAAGAGAAAAAAGCGATTAATAAATCCGCCACCGATGTGAAAGTGATGATCGATGAAGTAGACGCCTTCCTTAAAGGGTAAGACCGCTTTCCCTAACTTCCCTACCGCCTGATTTCAAACTGATCGAACACCGTCACGCCGGCTTCCTTGCCGTCGCATTCCAGCGTAATGGTTTTCCACATGTCGTCGCCAGCGTGCCAGCGCGGATTCTTTTTTTCGCCCGATCCCGGTGGCGGCGGGCAGACGCGGAAGGTTTTGGCCGTCAGAGTGTCGTGGGAAATTTCCAGTGATACATAATGAAACATGAGAGCGCGTTTGGCGAGGGCGTCAAACACCGTATCCGGCGCGGTGCGTTTGTTTTTCCCCTGCTGATCGGCAAACGGTTTGAACGCGGCACCGCCGCCGCCTGATACCACGTGCATTGTCCCCACTCCCTTTTTATATTTCGATTGTTTGACGACCGGCAGGGAGCCGTCCTCTTGAGGAATGCCCATTGGATAAAACCGCTCATACGAATGCTGGTTGCCCGCGAATACCAGGTCGGGTCCCAGTGCGTTGATCTGTTTTAACACGGTCTGGCGTTTCTCTTTATACCAGGCGGTGGTCAACGCGGGTTCGTGCAGGGCAAAGATGATCCACATTCCCTTGTGCCGGGCTGCGCGCATCAGAGGTTTCAGCCAGAGAGCGGGGTCCTGCCAGTCATACGCATCGAGCACCACAAACAGCGTGGTTTCCAGATGCATGACGCCTTCCAAGGCTCCGGGCTTGGGACCCAGCGCAGCGGGCCTGTCGAACGGTGTGGCCAGGGGCGCGATTTTGTCCCAGCAGCCGGAGGCTTTCGGCTTCCATTTTTGAGGTGGCCGATCGTTGTCTCCGGCGACGAAGATACGGATGGCGTACGGTTGGACCAGCGTCTTTTTGATTTCATCGATGTATTTCGGGTTGCAGGCCTTTGGAAATTTTTCCGGCTGGTAGACAAAATCACCAAGATGCAGAATCGCGTCCGCCTTTTCCTTTCGCATGGCGTTTTGCACTGCCACGAAACCTGAATGAAACGCACTCTCGCCGATCCCCGTGTCACCCACCACTACGACTTTGACGGACTCCGCCTCGTGGGCGCAAACAGCCGCGGGCAGGAAGAACAAACAGACAATACAAAGAATCAGGGATCGCATAGGTCCTCAGGACTCCAGGTTGCCGGGCAGGCCGGTGACGAAGGCCTTGATTTCGTCGCGCACTCGGCGGTAGTGCGGCAACGCCTCCTCCTCGGTCGCGGCGCCCTCCGCCAGCCTCGGCGGATCGTCGAATCTGACATGAATGACTTTTGTGTCGCCGGGAAAGACGGGGCAGGTCTCGTCGGCGTGACTGCACACGGTGACCACGTAATTGAACGGCACGTACATCACGTCGTCGACGTGCTTCGAGGAGTGCTTGGATATATCCACTCCCGCCTCGGCCATGACCTGGATCGCCCGGGCGTTCATACCGTGGGGATCGATTCCCGCCGAATGCGGCTCGATCACATCACCCTTTAACACTTGCGCCCAGCCCTCGGCCATCTGGCTCCGGCACGAATTCCCCGTGCATAAAAACAAAATTTTCAATTTCTCTGCCATGACACGCAAAGTGTAGCACATGGTTTTGCTCCCTCTTTACAAGGAGATCTTTGCGTAACGTTGCCACCCTTCGACAGGCTCAGGATGACAATAATATTCCTCCCCTTACAGAGGGGAGGAGTAAATTGTGTTCAGCACTATTTGATTTTTGCCTTTTTTTCGCCTATGATGAGCGGTATTGAATTGACCCAGAATTAGGTGGGCCCTCCGCGGGCGGCGAATGTGCCAAAACCCAAGTTGCCTGCCTGTGAATGAAGCCATTATTGATTAAATGGGGGGAGCCGATCCCATGTACCTGACCAAACGCCAGAAGGAGATTTACCAGTACCTGAAAGAGCATATCCAGACGATGGGTTATGCGCCCAGCATCATGGAGATCTGCGCGCAGTTCAACCTGTCGTCGCCCGCTACGGTGCACAAGCACCTCACCCATATCGAGGAAAAGGGACTCATTCGCCGCGAGCAGAACCTGAGCCGCGCCATCGAACTGGTGGAGGAGACGGCGGCCCTCCCGGAGTTTCATCTGCTGGGCCACATCATGGCGGGCAAACCGATCGAGGTGATCGAGGCGCGCGAGATGATGTCGCTCCTCGACCCTTCGGGCAAGGATATCTTTGTGCTGAAGGTCAAGGGCCAGTCGATGATCGACGACCACATCCAGGACGGCGACTACGTCATCGTCGAGCGGCGTGACCATGCGGAAAACGGCGAAACCGTTGTCGCCCTGCTCGATAACGAATCGGCCACGCTCAAACGCTTTTACCGGGAGCCGGACCACATCCGCCTGCAACCGGCCAACGCCGCCATGGAACCCATCATCGTGAAAGAGGGGGAATTCAAAATCCAGGGCGTGGTCATCGGCGTCCTCCGAAAATTCTAACCGGCGTAACGCCGGGGATAAATTAGCTCCCCCTTGTAAAGGGGGCTGGGGGATTTCTTCGCAGTGTCACCCTGAGTCCTTCGACAAGCTCAGGACAGGCTCTGTCGAAGGGTGACTCAATGTTACTAGCGGAGGTACTCCGCTTCATCTGTGGTTAATCAGGTTTTTTTGTGATGCGATCGATTCTGCATATCGACATGGACGCGTTTTTTGTTTCGGTGGAACAGGTGCGCGATCCGTCGCTCACAGGCAAGCCAGTGATCGTCGGCGGCGATCCGGACGGACGCGGCGTGGTTGCGGCGGCATCCTACGAAGCGCGCGCATACGGCATTCATTCCGCGATGCCTATCGCCCGCGCCAAGCGGCTGTGTCCGCATGCCATCTTCCTGCGCGGATCGCACCACCTGTACAGCGAATTCTCAGGGCGCATCTTCGATATTCTCGACCGGTACTCGCCGCTGGTGGAACCGATGTCCCTGGATGAAGCGTACGTCGACTTGACCGGATGCGAACGCCTGCACGGTCCAATGACTGAAACGGCGGAGCGGATGCATGACGAAATCAAAAACACGATCGGCATCAACGCCTCGGTCGGTATGGCGGCCAACAAGCTGATGGCGAAGATCGCTTCCGGCATGGCGAAACCCAACGGCCTGTTACGTATTCTGCCGGGCCACGAGGCGGCGTTTCTGGCGCCGCTCCCCATCGGGCGCATTCCGGGGATCGGACCCAAAAGCGGCGAAGAGTTCAAGCGCATGGGCATTCATAACGTGCGCGATCTTGCGGCGCTACCGCTGGAACTTTTGGAAGAAGTGTACGGCGAGTGGGGATACCGCCTGTACCAGAAGGCGCGCGGCGTCTGCGAATCACCGGTATTGAAGCGCGACGACACCCGCTCCATCAGCCGGGAGACGACGCTGGAAGAGGACTCCACTGACCCGGCGTTTCTGGAATCGACCCTCAGCGGGTTGGTGGAGAAGGCGGCATCGCAACTGCGCGAGGAGGGGCTCCGCGCCCGCTGCGTGTCGCTGAAGTTGCGTTACTCGGATTTCAAGACGGTAACGCGTTCGCACACGCTGAGCGATGCCGCTTGCGAAGACCCTATCATCTTTGATACTGTGCGGAACCTGTTCCGCAAACTGTTCACGCGGAGGACGCGCGTGAGGCTGATTGGCGTGGCACTCACGTCGCTCACTTCCGGCGCGCCGCCGCAGATGGAGCTGTTCGAAAACCTGGACGCCAGGCAGTGGCAGAAACTGTATCAGGGCATCGACCGCCTCCGCGAAAAATACGGTTTTCGTTCCATCCTCAGAGGATCGAGCGTAATCAATTAATCATGGACATAGAAAACATACGCAAAGAGTTTCCGGTCACCCAGCACCGGCTGTTCATGGATCATGCAAAGGTGGCGCCCCTGCCGCGCCCGGTGCAGGCGACCATCACCGCCTTCGCCGCCGACGCCTGCGAACAGGGCACTGCGCATTACGCTGAATGGCTGAAGGAACTGGAAATCGTCCGCGCCCGCTTCGCCAAGCTCATCAACGCCGAGCCGGGGGAGGTGGCGTTCGTCAAGAACACGTCGGAAGGGTTGTCCATCGTCGCCAACGGCATCGACTGGAAAGAAGGCGACAATGTGGTGATCCCGGACATCGAGTTTCCCGCCAACGTGTATCCGTGGATGAACCTGAAGCGCCGGGGTGTCGAAGTGCGCTTCGTCAAAGCGGTGCGCGGGCGCGTGCCGTTCGAGCAGATCACGGCGCAAGTGACTGGAAGGACGCGGGTTGTTTCCATCAGTTCGGTTGAGTTCAACAGCGGCTTCCGCAACGATCTGAAACGTATCGGGGAATTCTGTAAAGAGAAAAACATATATTTCTGCGTCGACGCCATTCAGTCGCTGGGCATCATTCCCATGGACGTGAAGGATTTTAATATAGATTTTCTGGCGGCGGACGGACACAAGTGGATGCTCAGCGTCGAAGGGTTAGGTGGGTTCTACATTTCGAAAAAGGTGCTGGGGGATATCCACCCCGTCCAGGTGGGCTGGGACAGCGTCATCAATTCCAATGATTATGGCAGTTACGATTTTACGTTGAAGCCCGATGCCGCACGATTTGAAGAAGGGTCGGTCAACACCCTCGGCATTTACGCCTTGGGTGCCGCGCTGGCACTGTTGGAAGAAGAGGGGATTGAGCAAATCGAACAGCGTGTTCTGCATCTCGGCGATCATATTATTGATCACTTGCGTCAGCGGAAGTTGAAAACCCTCAGTTCCACCGAGCCGGGCGAACGTTCCGGAAGTGTCTGTTTCGCGGGGGATATGGATTATGAAAAACTCGCTCCGTTTTTAAGGGAGCGTAAGGTAATCGTGTCCGTGCGCGAGAACTTCGTGCGCCTGTCCCCGCATTTCTACAACACCGAAGAGGAGATCGACCGCTTCTTCGCCCTCCTTGACGAGTTTTCAAAACAATAAGAAATTTACAAACGGTAAAGCGCACTCTGGAGAGGGTGCCGGCGGGTTGCCGGTTAAGGCTCCACCCGCACTCTTTTGTGTCAATCAGATTTACAATAAAAGGGGGTGGGAGGGGCAGGCGCGCGTTCTTTGGACTCCCTGGCGTACGCCCCAGCTTTAAATTGATAAAGAGTTAACCTGTTGTTACAATAGAGATTGCGCTGGATCTGAGAATTGAAAATTTCCAACCGAACTTCCTGCGCACTTTTTGCTTTAATGGAGTCTCTTTTGCAGACTCGGATATTTATTGCCTGCCAGACGAATTTTTCAAAAGGGTGGGGTGATGTTGATCAAAGCGCGTGCCTAAAACAATTGCCATTACTCAATCCAATTATATTCCCTGGAAGGGTTATTTTGATGTTATTCATTCGGTTGACGAATTGGTTTTGTTTGATGACGTTCAGTTCACCAAAGGGGATTGGCGGAACCGAAACCGAATCAAAACCCAGGGGGGGTTGAAGTGGTTGACGGTTCCGGTTGAAGTGAAGGGGAAATATACCCAGAAAATCAAGGACACGCTTATCAGTGACCCACGTTGGGCCAGGAAACACTGGGAAGCCATTCGCCACAGCTATTCGAAGGCAGTATTTTTTAAAGACTACCGGGAGTTGTTCGAGGAGTTGTACCTCACTTGTAATGAAGAATTTTTAAGCCGAGTCAATTTTAAATTTCTTGAGGCGATTAACCGGGCGTTGGGCATCAAGACTCCGATTCGCTGGTCCCACGATTTTAAATTACCTGAAGAAAAAAATGAGCGGTTGATTTCCATCTGCCGGCAAGCAGGGGCAACGAAATATATATCAGGACCCGCCGCTAAAGAGTATTTGGACGAATCCATTTTTCGGCAGGAGGGCATCGAGGTGGAATGGATGGATTACTCGAATTATCCGGAGTATCGTCAATTATTCCCTCCGTTCGAGCACGGCGTGACGATTCTGGACCTGTTGTTTAACGAAGGTTCCAGCGCGAAAACCTTTATGAAGAGTTTTTGATTGCGAACATGCGCCTTTCCATTGTCAGCACCTTATACAATTCCGCTCCCCACCTGCTCGAATTTTACGAGCGGATTACCCAGTGCGCGCAGGAGATCACGCACGACTATGAGTTGATCCTGGTCAATGATGGATCTTCGGACAATTCTTTCGAATTAGCGGTTTCCTTTCATGAAAAAGACCAGCGAGTGAAGGTCATCGACCTATCTCGAAATTTCGGACATCACAAAGCCATAATGACGGGTCTTTCGTATGCGCAATCAGACTATGTATTTCTGATTGACAGCGATTTGGAGGAGCCTCCGGAAACGCTGAACCTCTTTTGGGAAGAAATTCATGGTTCAAAGGGACTTGACGTGGTTTTTGGAATTCAGGAGAAACGACGGGGAGGGTGGTTTGAAAGGATTTCAGGTTCTATTTTTTACGGTTTTATCAACCTCATTAGTGATATAAAAATCCCACGCAACTTTTTAACGGTCCGGTTGATGACCGCCCGGTATACTAAAAACCTCATTCGTTGCAGAGAACGTGAAATCAATTTTAGTACTTTGACCGAGTTGACCGGTTTTAAGCAAAAAGCGATTCCGGTCAAGAAGGGAAGCCGCAGTCTTTCCAACTATTCATTCCTTAAAAAATTCTCAATTTTGGTGAACGCGGTTACATCCTCCACAATTCGACCGTTATGGATTATTTTCTACCTGGGGCTGGTTATCACCCTGGGATCTTCTGTTTTTATACTGAAGTTGTTGATTGACAGAGGAGTGTACGGAATCGGGTTGCAGGGGTGGACTTCAGTGATTGTTTCGATTTTCTTTTTCGGCGGATTGATTATTTTTGTATTAGGTATACTCGGAATTTATTTGTCAAAGATCTTTGTGGAGTCCAAAAACCGACCCTACACTGTAATCAGGGAGTTGCATGGCTTGAAAGAAAACTCCGGGTAATTATGCAATTTCTCCGGGCACAAAAATCACGCCTCGGAGGATTGAATTGTTCTGGTTTTTCTTTTTTTAATATAACGGTTGGACGCCCTATGAAATTTGTAAAGATCGATCCTCCTGGAACCTTTTGTTTTAACGAAGCCGTTTTGGAAGTTCTCCATAAGAAATTTGATGGCTTGGCATCTGAGACTTACTATATTGAGGTGGGGTGTGGGAGCGGTGGGTTGTCCAAAATTTTATGTGAGAAGGGATATCAGGGCGCAGGGATCGATTTTTCGAATCAAGCCATTGAGATCGCCAAAACGAATCTGAAAGAGTTTATTGAGTCCGGGAAATATCAGTTGATTCAGGCGGATTTTATGGAGAATAGGGAGTTGGAAGCATTGAAGCGACGGGCAAACCTGGCTTTCAGCATGATGGTGATGGAGCATGTGAAGAATGAAGATCTTTTTTTGGACAATTTAGCGGCATTGGTAAAACCCGGAGGGTATTGTCTTCTGGCGGTGCCAGGAAGGAAAGATTGCTGGGGCTACGAGGATGAAACTGTGGGGCATCTTCGGCGTTATGACCGACGGGACTTGAAGCGTGTGATGGAAGAAAACGGATTCACTGAGGTGGAGGTCTGGTCGGTGGGCGTTCCTATTGTCAATCTGTTGTATGGTCTTGGAAACTTTCTTATCAAAAAAAGTGACGACAGTAAAAAGCTGGAGTGGACACCTCGGGAACAAACGGGAACCAGCGGCATTCGGGAGATTCCTTTCAAAACAGTGTTTCCGCCATTTTTTAAACTCTTCTTGAACCGCGTGACTCTCTATCCATTATTTGTTTTGCAGAGGTTTTTTTATAATACAAATTTGGGATTGACCCTGTTGGGGATCGGAAAGGTGGGAAGGTGAACTCTTTCAACTCCTGGATTCCAGGGGACCCACGAAGCCGGAAGTAATTTTTATTTGACCTGGATCATTAAAGGAAAAATTATAAACGATGGCAAAGATTGTTGTATTGGGTGTCGGAGAAATCGCTGACCTGGCCCATTATTATTTTACAAATGATACGGAGCATGAGGTCGTGGCTTTTACGCTCGACAAGGAATATATCCAGGATTCCACCTTCAAAGGGCTTCCTATAGTTGATTTTGAGGATGTCGAGAAAACATATCCTCCAGAAGATTATCAGATGTTTGTTGCCATTGGTTATAAGCGGGTCAACAAGGCTCGAGAGGAAAAATATTCCCAGGCAAAAGGCAAGGGATATTCCTTAGAGAGTTATATCAGTTCCCGGGCCAATGTTTTTGATAACGTCACAATAGGAGACAATTGCTTTGTCCTTGAGGATAACACCCTACAGCCTTTCTGCCGGGTCGGGAATAATGTAGTGGCCTGGAGCGGGAATCATATCGGGCATCATTCCAGGATTGAAGATCATTGTTTTATCACCTCGCATGTGGTTATTTCGGGTGGTGTGGTGGTAGAGCCCTATTGTTTTCTGGGGGTCAATGCCACCATTCGCGACCATATCACCATTGCCCGGGAAAACGTCATTGGCGCCGGATGTCTGATCACCAGAGACACCCAGCCGCGAGAGGTGTATGTGGGTGATTTTTCCAAGCCCTCTAAAGTTCCCAGCAACCGGTTGAAAAATATTTAAGGGGTTATTATGGGCTCCACGGACAGGTTTTATGGGAAAATTCGGCAAACCGTGATTGGCGATCAGATTGACCGATGCGCTGAAGAGGTTCGATTATTAGGTTTTTCCGTTCTTGAAGGGATCATTCCAAAAAACGAATTGGAAAATTTCAGGAATCAAATCGATAAGGTCTATCGTATCCAGGAGGAGGAATTTGGCCGCGATGATATGGCCGAGATCAGTGAATTAAATGTGGCGCGGGCATTGCTGGTATATGACGAATATTTTTTAAAAATGATTGTTCATGAAACCATCCAAAAAATTGTTAAGTTATTTTTGGGCGATTATTTTATTATAAATCTTCAAAATGCAATTATTAGCCTTCCTAATGAGCCCCATCACCAATCCTCCTGGCATCGGGATCTGCCCTATCAGAATTTTGTTATTTCCCAGCCAATAGCCATTAATGCATTTTATTGTATTGACGATTTTTCTTCGGAAACCGGTGGCACCGAATTGATTCCCTATACTCATAAAATGGAAACCTTGCCTTCAGATGATTTTATTGGCCGGCATAAGGTGGCTCTCAATTGCCCTGCTGGATCGGTTGTTATTTTTGATTCGATGTTGTTGCACCGGGCTGGGTTCAATTCATCCAGGAATATCCGCCGTGGTGTGAATCATATTTTTTCCGTTCCCATTATGAAGCAGCAATATGATTTCCCCGCCATGTTGAAGGGAAAGTTCAGTGAGGACCCCTTTCTCAACCGATTGCTGGGTTATGATTGCCAAACCCCCCTCAGCGTGGTGGAATGGCGGAAGCATCGCCTGGCCAGACTCCGAACGTGACAACACAAATGATTTGGAAAAAATTAGGCCGGGTGTTTGTGCCCGATAATCACCATCCCTGGATGCAAACCCACGCTGCCAATACTGTTACCGAGCACCTGAAGGATGATCTGTTTCGAGTCTATTTCAGTTGCCGGGATGAAGACAATCATGCCAGCGTCGGTTTCGTAGATGTGGATATCAAACCTCCATTTAAAAGTATCGGAGTCGCCGAGAAACCGGTTTTGATGCGGGGAGAGGTTGGGCTGTTCGACGACAGCGGAGCATCCTTATCGTGCATCACCCACGTGGGTGGTAAAAAGTTTATGTATTACCTGGGATGGAACCTGGGGGTGACCGTTCCCTGGCGCAACAGTATCGGTTTGGCTATTTACAATGAAGCAACCGGGGAATTTGAAAAGTACGGCAAGGCGCCGTTGCTGGACCGGTGCGAGGTGGACCCCTATTCCATTTCGTACCCGTTTGTCCTAAAAGACGGAGACCTGTTTCGCATGTGGTACGGGTCCAACCTGTCCTGGGGGAAAGAGCAGAAGGATATGGCGCATGTGATCAAATACGCCGAGTCGCGGAATGGGATTCACTGGACGCGTGAAGGGCGCATCGCGCTCGAGTTTAAAAACCATCGGGAATACGCCATGTCCCGGCCCTATGTTATTAAGGAAAATGAAACCTATCACATGTGGTATTCCGATCGCGGAGATTCCTATCGAATCGGATATGCCGAATCGTCCGAC
>JAPUGN010000071.1 GCA_027298165.1 Nitrospinota bacterium | reverse complement strand
GCGGTTCACAATGGCGTGTTGACCCCGCAATGCCGGCAGCTCAATGAGGCGTTCGCCAAATACATCCAAACGGGAATCCCGTGGGTGATCCTGAAATCCGCCCTGTCGCTGGACGGCAAAATCGCCACCGCTACCGGGCAGTCACAATGGATCACCGGCCCCGAGGCGAGAGAAAGGGTCCACCGTCTGCGGGACCGGGTGGATGCCATTCTGGTGGGTCCGGGGACGGTGCTCAAGGACAACCCGCGGCTGACCACGCGCCTCAAAAAGGGCAAGGGCCGCAATCCGGCCCGTGTTATTCTAGATGGCAGGGGGGAAATTCCCCTGAACGCGCGGGTGTTTCAACGTGCCACTAGGGAAAAAGTGGTGTATGTCACCTCTCCCAGGGCTTCTGCGGTCCGGCTCAACCGGCTCCGCAAAACCGGGGTCGATGTTAAGATATTACCCGATCAAAATGGTCATATTTCATTGAAAAAATTGATTAAAATTTTAGGGCGAATGGGGGTGACCTCCCTACTGATCGAAGCCGGGAGCGGGCTCAACGCCAGTGCCCTGAAGGCAGGAATCGTGGATAAAGTAGTCCTGTTTTTGGCGCCGCTGATCATCGGTGGCGATACGGCACCCGGCGTGGTCGGCGGAGCGGGCATTCACAACCTAAAGCAGGCGCTGAACCTTAAAAACCTCACGGTGACGCCCGTGGGTGCCGATTGGATGGTGGAGGGATATCTGTAATCATGTTCACCGGAATCATAGAAGCGGTCGGAACGGTCGCGTCCCGGGTCGGCAAGGACGACCAAGCCCGGATGCGTGTAGATACGAATCCGCAATTTACCGGGTTTGAGATGGGCGAGAGCATCGCCGTCAACGGCGTCTGTTTGACAGTGGTGGACCGGGGCGAGCACTGGTTCGCGATCGATATGACCCCCGAAACGCTGAGCCGGACCAGCTTCAAACAGGTGAAGGAAGGGTCGCGCGTGAATCTGGAACGCGCCCTCACGCCTTCCAAGAAAATGAGCGGGCATTTCGTGACAGGCCACATCGATAACGTGGCTTCGGTGGTGAGCATTGAAGAAAAACCGGGCGAGGTGTTGTTCCGGTTCAAGCATCCCCCGGAGCTGGCGCCGTATCTGATTGAAAAGGGGGCCGCGGCAGTGGATGGCATCAGCCTGACGGTATTCGATTGCCGGGATCGCCGCTTCACGGTATCGATTATCCCGTTCACGCTGGAACACACCAACCTGAAGGACCGGAAAACCGGTGATATCGTCAATATCGAGTGTGATATGATTGGGAAATACGTGATTCGCGCGTGTGAAACGCTGTTCAAGGACTCTGAAACAAGCGGCACGATTTCCATGGAATTTTTAAAACAGCAGGGTTTTGTATGACCAAGAGACATCCGAAAACATTCAATACCATCGATGAGGCCGTCGAGGACGTCAAGCAGGGCAAGATGATCGTTATCGTGGACGACGAGGACCGCGAAAACGAAGGCGACCTGATGATCGCCGCAGAGCTGTGTACGCCCGAGGCGATCAACTTCATGGCGAAATACGGACGCGGGCTGATCTGCCTGACGCTGACCGAACAGCGGACCGCGCAGTTGGGTTTGCCAATGATGGTTCAGGAAAACCAGGCGCAGTTCGGCACGCCCTTTACCGTTTCGATCGACGCGAAACACGGCATCACTTCCGGCATTTCCGCCGCCGACCGGGCGAAAACCATTGCTGTGGCCATGGGTCCGGAATCGACGCAGTATGATCTGGTGATGCCGGGACACATCTTTCCCCTGCGCGCGCGGGAAGGCGGCGTGCTGGTGCGCGCCGGGCAAACCGAGGGCTCCGTCGATATGGCGCGCCTGGCAGGTCTGAAACCGACCGGCGTGATCTGCGAGGTCATGAACGACGACGGCACCATGGCGCGGGTTCCCCAATTGTCCAAATTCGTCAAAAAACACAAAATTAAGATGATCACCATCAAGGATCTGATGAAGTACCGCTTAAACAGCGAAACCCTCGTGGAAGAAGTGGCATCCACCCAACTGCCGACCGACTTCGGCGAGTTCAGGGTGGTCGCGTTTCGCAACAAGTTGATCGATCAGGTGCATATTACCCTGGTCAAGGGAGAACTGAAACCGGAAGAGCCGACCCTCGTGAGGGTGCATTCCCAATGCCTGACCGGTGACGTGTTCGGGTCCCACCGGTGCGACTGCGGCGAACAGTTGGCGCAGGCGTTGAACATGATCGAACGGGAAGGGAAAGGGGTTTTGCTCTATCTGTACCAGGAGGGACGCGGCATCGGCATCCTCAACAAATTGAAAGCCTACGCGCTTCAGGATGCAGGCCACGACACGGTTCAGGCCAACGCGGAGCTGGGCTTCAAGCCCGACCTTCGGGATTACGGCATCGGTGCACAGATTCTGCGCGCCCTCGGGTTGGGGAAAATCAGAATCATGAGTAACAATCCCCGGAAAATCGTCGGCCTCGAAGCCTACGGCCTGGAGATGGTGGAACGGGTGCCCATCGAAGTGCGACCGAAAAAACACAATATCAAATACCTCAGAACCAAGCAGAATAAGATGGGGCACCTGATTAAAAACGTTTTCTGAATGGGACGGACTATTGCCGAAATCGGTTGAAGGGGATTTGAACGGAGCGGGCCACAAAGTGGGCATCGTGGTGAGCCGGTTCAACGATTTCATCACCGGCCGGCTGGTGGACGGCGCGGTGGACTGCCTGGTGCGCCACGGGGTGAAAGACTCGGACATCGAAGTGGTGAAGGTGCCGGGCGCGTTTGAAATTCCCATGGCGGCCAAACGGATGATCGGCAAAAAGAAATACCACGCGGTGCTCTGCCTGGGCGCGGTGATCCGCGGCGCCACCCCGCACTTCGAATATATCGCCGGAGAAGCAGCGAAAGGCATCGGTGCTCTGGCCCTGGAAGCGTCGATTCCCGTACTGTTCGGGGTGCTGACGACCGACAACCTGGAGCAGGCCATCGAGCGTGCCGGAGCCAAATCCGGCAACAAGGGCTGGGAAACGGCGCTGGCGGCCATCGAAATGATCAACCTGTACAAGCAACTTTGACGCGGACATCCCCATGGGCAAACGGCGGCAATCCAGAGAATTAGTGATCCAGTTTCTTTATCTCATCGAGATGAACGAAGGGGAGGTTCAGGATCAGTTGAAACTGTTCTGGGAAAGCCACCCTACCGCCGAAGATGTGCAATCGTTCACCGAAGACATTCTGAAGGATACTTTCGATCATAAAGAAGCGATCGACGCGCGCCTCGAAAAATACAGCGACAACTGGACCCTCTCTCGAATGGCGGTGATCGACCGCAACCTTCTCCGTATGGCGGCCTCGGAGATTCTGTACAGCACAACCGTGCCGCCCAAGGTGGCCATCGACGAGGCAGTTGAAATCGCCAAACGGTTCGGCAGTGAGGATTCGCCCAACTTCATCAACGGCATCCTTGACCGCATCCTGAAGGAATTGAATTCCGATATCTCGCAAGCCAGCCTGAATCAATAAGGCTTAACCGACGGTTTCCCCATGGTTTATCTCATTATTTCCGATTTGCACAGCAACCTGGAATCCCTGGAGCGGTTCATCCAGATCAGCAAAACCATTCCGCATGACCAGAAAGTGTGCCTGGGTGATATCGTCGGATACAATGCCAACCCCAATGAGTGCGTGGACTGGGTGCGCGATAACGTGGATGTGGTGCTGGCAGGCAATCACGATTACGCCGTGGTTGGAAAGACGGACACCTCTTATTTCAATCTCTACGCATATGAAGCCTGCATGTGGACGCGGGAGGCGCTGACCGAAGACAATATCGAATATCTCCGCTCCCTGCCCACCCAAAGGGAACAGAACGGGATTTTGTGGGTGCACTCCTCTCCCTTCGAGCCCAATGAATGGCATTACGTCAACAACAAGTACGACGGGGAGGAAAATTTTCCGCATTTCGAGGCCCAATGGTGTTTTCTGGGGCACTCCCACAAACCGGTGGTTCTGGAACAACATCCCGGCGGGGCGGTGGAGGCGGTGTACGGCGGGGCGGTGCATCATTGGGACTACACTCTGAAGCCGGATTGCCGCTACATCATCAATGTGGGCAGTCTGGGGCAACCCCGCGACGGCATCCCGGACCCCTGCTTCGTGGTGTTTGATTCCGATAAAAGCTCGGTGACATTCCGAAGGTATGAATACGATCTCAAAAGCACTCAGGAAAAAATTCGGGCCAACAATCTCCCCCCATTTCTGGCCGAGCGCCTGAGCGCCGGATTTTAACTCCCCAGTTTTCAGCGTCTTGACGGCCTCTTTCAAAAATGATATAGTCAAAACCTTAATAAAATTAATTACTTAAGTTGGGTCTTTTGGTGTTCTTTACAGGATTTTAAAAGGTAAATGGTTTTAAAACAGATGCATTTAATCAATCATGGAACCCTGATTTCCTTCAAGCACAACCGGTCCCCGGCAAAATGGTGGGGGGGGATGATTCTCGTCCTGGGTCTGGCGCTGGCGTTCACCGGGGGTACGTCCTGGGCGAAATTGAGCTCGTCCGAGTCATCCCAAAAGTTGTATGCCCAGGCTCAGAAGGAATATCAAAATCTTCTTTATTCCAGGATCCAAAACCAATACCGCCAAAACTGGGAGCGGGTCATTACCCGGTTCGAGTCGGTTCTGAAGCAATTTCCCAATACCCGGGAAGGTTATAAATCGGTTTTTACCCTGGGCCGCCTGTACCAGAAGCTGGGAAAAATCAGTGGCCGCACCGGGGATATTGACAAGGCCCTGGCCTATTTTTTCCGGTTGGAGAAGGAATTTCCCGCCGACCGGCTGACCGATGATGCGCTTTATTTCGCCGGCCAATTGTATCTGAAGCGCAAGAATTTCAGCGAGGCGCGTGCGACTTTTCAGAAAATCCTGACCCGTTATCCCAAGGGCGACTTTGTCCCGAAGGCAAAACAGCAGTTACAACGCCCGGCACTCAAAGTTCCAGCCCGGGCTCCCGCAATCTCACCCGTTTTATTGAAGGACCTCACCTTCACCAGCGGGTCCGGAGAAACGCGTGTGGTGCTGAAGGCTGAAGGAACCGTCAAGTACACCCAGAAAACCCTTCAAAACCCCGACCGGGTGTACTTTGATTTTCGGAACGCCCGGTGGGGCGAGCATATCCCGGCCACCATTCCCGTGAACGACGGGCGGGTTCAACGGTTGCGGATGACCCAGGCGAAGGGAGTCCCCAGCCGCCTGGTGCTGGAACTGGACGGCACGGCGGAGCTGGAAGTGGTGGTCCAAAAAAGCAACAACCGGTTGATCATCGTCATTCCCCATCACAAGAAGAAATTCGTTGCGGTCAAAATCAAATCGAATGTCTCGAAGAAGCGGCCGGTCATCCGGACGGCGAAGAGCGCGGTTTCAAAAAAAATAAAAGCCAACCAGAAGACCCCGGTGGTGGTTCTGGATGCCGGACACGGCGGCAAGGATTTTGGAGCCCGGGGCGCACACGGGTTGTCCGAGAAGGATTTGAATCTCCAGATTTCCAAGCGGGTCAAAAAGATTCTGGAACAGCGGTACCACTTCAAAGTAATCATGACCCGCAAGAACGACACTTTTATGGAACTCAAAGACCGCGGGAAAATCGCCAACCGGAGCAACGCCGATCTGTTCGTCTCCATTCACGCCAATGCCGCCCAGCGGAAATCTGCGAGAGGCATCGAAACCTATTATCTGGGGTCGGGCTCCACCGAGCAGGCCCGGGAAACCGCCGCACGGGAAAATGGAGACTTGGTGTACTCGGTGTCCGATGACACCGTGCAGGAAATTCTGGCCAGCCTCATCTCCACCACCAAAATCAACGACTCCTCTCGTCTGGCCGCCAGCGTTCAAAACAGCCTGCACAAAACCATGTCAAAAAAGTTTTCCGGCATCCATAACCTGGGTGTGAAGGAAGGACCGTTCTTTGTGCTTCACGACACCAATATGCCGAGCATCCTGGTCGAGGTGGGGTTTGTGACCAACCCAAAAGAGGGCCGGCAGTTGAGGAACGGCAAATACCAGAAATGGCTGGCCGAGTCCATTGCCCGGGGCATCCGCGATTATCTGAAAGAAAAAGCCCCCGCCATCTAACCCCGGAAACTGAGATGATGCCATGCCCATTCCCCAAATCGCCATCATCGGAAGGGCCAATGTCGGGAAATCCACCCTCTTCAATAAAATTGTCAAAAAGCGCGTGGCGATTGTCAACGATGCGCCGGGGGTGACGCGCGACCGCATGTTCAGCCGGGCCGAGTGGTTCGGCAGGTCGTTTATCGTGATTGATACCGGCGGCATCGATCTTTCCTCCGACAACGATATAGAACTCAAGGTCAAGGAGCAGGCGGACATCGCAATCGCCGAGGCCGATACTATTCTGTTTGTGGGTGACGGCCAGCAGGGCCTGACGCCGCAGGATCGCGAAGTGATCAACAAAGTACGGTCCTCCGGAAAACCGCTGTTTATTTTGGTCAACAAGGTGGACGATCCCAAACACGAAGCGCTGATCCATGATTTTTATCAGATGGGGGTGGAGGCCACCTTTGCGATTTCCGCCGAGCACGGTTCCGGGATCGAAACCATGCTGGAGCGGTTGGTCGAGGGTTTTCCCGAAGTGGAAGAGGAAGCGGCGGAGCCGGGAGGCATACGCATCGCGGTGATCGGAAAACCCAATGCCGGCAAATCATCGCTTATCAACAAATTGTTGAAGTCCGACCGCTGTATTGTCTCCGAAATTCCCGGAACCACGCGGGATGCGGTGGACTCGTCCATCGTGCTCGACGGGACCGAATTCATACTCATTGATACCGCAGGTATCCGGCGCAAAGGCAAAACCACACGTCTGCTGGAAAAGACAAGCGTCATTATGGCTCTCAAGGCGCTGGAGCGGTGCGATATTGCGGTACTCATTCTGGATGGCGAATCGGGAGTCAGCGATCAGGACGCCACCATCGCCGGATACGCATTCGAGCGGGGCCGTGGATGCATTCTGGCTGTCAACAAGTGCGATCTCCTGGACCGCAAGAAACAGGCTCATGAAGCGTTGGAGGAGAAATTGCGGGACAAATTAAAATTCCTGGATTTTGCGCCGGTGCTGTTGGTCTCCGCCAAAACGGGGTTTGGACTGAAGAAGTTTTTCCCGGAAGTGCAGCGGGTTTATTCGGAATATTCGAAAAAGGTGCCCACCGGCAAGTTGAACGACTGTTTCGCCCGGGCGATCGAGAAAAATCCGTTCAGCAGTTACCGGGGAAAGTTCATTAAATTGTTTTACTCCACCCAGGTAAAAAGCTGTCCTCCCACGTTTCAATGTTTTGTAAATTATCCAGAGGGCATTCATTTTTCATACAGCCGGTATTTGACGAACAGTCTCAGGAAGTCCTTCGGTTTTTCGGGAACTCCGGTGCGATTGAAGTTTACTCCACGGCGGTCCGGTAATTGAGTTATGGCGAATCGTAAAAATTACAGCATATACCGGGGTTACAATTTCCGGGTGTTGAAGATGAAGGGATTCGAACGGGTTTGTTTCGGGTGTCCACCAGGCATTGTCAAGGATTTCGGCCGGCGGGCCGAAAATCTTCCATCCCGGTACGTGCTTCCCATTCGCACCTTTGTTCAGGGGAAGAACAATTTCGATTTCGAATTTATTGTTTATACTTTTTTGTTCGACAGGCCTTCCCGCGAAAAGATCACCATTTACTGCACGGCCGACCAGCAGGCGCGGTTGAAATCCATTCTTCAGGAAACCCTGTTTGGCCCGACTTTCAAGAACCTGCTCCACGCTCAGTTTCGCCGGTTCAGCCGCGAGAGCGGATTTACGAAAACCGAATTGAAACGGTTCCATCTTTTTCTGGATCAATTGGCGGAAAGCCGGAAACCGATCGACCTGTACAGCCACCTCCTCAAATATAATGCGTCCGACCGTCGGATTCAATCGGAGGTAAGAAGTTATTTTGAAACGGTGGTTCGCAAAAAGAAGTGGTTGGCAGATAAAACCAATTCTCGGATCCTTTCGCGGTTTGCCCGAAATTTCATCACCTGTGCCCAGTTGAAAAAGGAAATGGAGCTGTTTTCCCTGGCGAAAGAGAAAAATCAGAATGATTTCATCGACACCCTGATTGAATTCCAATGCTTCAATAAACAGAATACCGTGACCCTGAAGGGATCGGGGGCAAACCCGGCAACCCTAAAAATCGTTCAGACCCGGCCTGCCGAATTCGATATCTATCACAAGAGCCGGCGGAAATGTTCCATCAACTTCATCAAGCCGGACCGTCCGCCCCAACTTGATTTCGTAAGGCCTCTGGAAAAACCCTTCATGGGTGTCACCTATCTTGGCGTGGGATCGGGGTTTTCCCACCAAAGGAAAAACAGTTGCCTTATCATCTGGTCGGAAGGCCAAGGCATCATGGTCGATGCCTTCAGTGAGAATAACGATACAATCTTGAGGTATGGGATCACCGACAAAGACATCAACTACATCATCCTGTCCCACGTTCATTCGGATCACGATTCCGGGTTGATTGAAAAAATCCTTTCGGGTCAGCGGATCCAATTGATTACCACCCGTATTATTTTCGAGAGTTTCCTGAGAAAAGTTCAGGCCATCAGCCTGTTCCCCCAGGATGTGCTGGAGCAATTTGTGGACTTTCTGGAGGTGGATGTGGGTGAGAGGTTTAAACTGCCCGGCTTCAAGCGCACCTATTTGCAATTCGATTACTCGCTGCATTCCATTCCCGCCTGCCGGTTCAAGGTGATCTACCGGCCTCCCGGGGGAAAGGAAAAAACCATCAGCCACTCCGGCGACACGAAATACGACGTGGACCTGACCTACCGGTGGTGGAAAATGGGAAATTTCTCACGCAAGCGGAGAGATTCGGTTCTGGGTTTTGTCTGGGATGCGGATTTGATCATTCAGGAAGTCGGGGGAGGCAACCTGCATACCGAGTTGGGTTCTCTCACTCACTTCGATTCGGCACTGGCCAAAAAGGTGGTGCTGGTTCACCAGCATAAGGAACCGTTCCCCCATCCCTACTTCCGTTTCGCCTGTGAGGGGGAGACCGATGTGGTGATCAAAAGCCGGAAGACCCAGGCGCGGTCCAAGGTGAATCTGATCAATGATATGATGTTGTTCAAGGAGGTCAAGAAAACCCAGCTGGCAAGAATTGTGAAAGAGTCGAAAATCCAAAAATTCAAATCCGGGGAAACAGTTTTTTCCAAAAATGAAATCGGAGACACGTTTTTCGTCATATTGAACGGTTTTGCGGAAATCTGTATTAATAATCATCATTCGGTCGTCTATGAAAAGGGAATGTTTTTCGGGGAGCTGGCGATTGCCACCCCCAATCCCCACCGCCGCGCCACCGTCAAGGCCATGTCCGACTTGACGCTTCTGAGGATCCCCAAAAAATTCTACCAACAATCAAACCTGCCTCAGATTATCGACGAGTTTTACCACTTGAGCAATTATTTCAATAACATAATACGGCCCGGCCTGATCGCATCCCTCGGTTTCGGGGAATTGCGTCACTGGAGCAAAAATGAACCTATATTTTCGCCGGAGGCAAAGAAGGACCAGGTTTTCGTCATAATTTCGGGAGAAGTAAAAATTTCTCCACAAGGCACAAAAAACGTTGCTTTTCTGTCAAGTGGCGATATTATGGGGAAAATTCCAGATTGGAAACATGTTCCTTTGGCGGCTCGAGCCACGGCCCACTCCGATAATGTGCTTGCGGTGGGCATTCACTCGCGTGAATTGAGCAAGCTTTTTAAGCTCTATCCGTCTTTTTACGGCACGGTTTTCAAAAAAATGAAGCGGTTGGAATCTGCATTGTATTGATTTTCCTTCGCCGGATTATGGAATAAGTCCTGTCAACGTATCTTTGTACACATACACATTTAAAGATTTAATTTAGACACCATTCTTTAAATTGGTATTATTGCGCTTTTTGAGCATGCAGAGTGGTTCCCGGCTCTGCGGGGGAGAAGCATGAAATCGTACAAAGTGGAACAGATCAGAAACGTGGCGTTTGTCGGCCATGCCGGGGCCGGCAAAACTTCTGTCGTTGAAAGTCTGTTGTATTTATCCGGCGTGTCCGACCGCTTGGGAAAAGTAGGCGACAACTCCTCCATCATGGATTACGACCCGGACGAAGTCCGGCGCGGCCACTCCATCAACGCTTCATTCGCCGTCAGCGAATGGCAAAAATATAAATTCAACATTCTGGATACTCCCGGTAACGGCAACTTTATCGCCGATACGCCCGGCTGTATCCGAGTATCGGACGGCGTCGTGGTCGTCATTGCCGCCGATGCGGGCATTCAGTTTTATACCGAAAAAGTCTGGCAATGGGCGGATGAAAGTTCGCTCAAGCGGATCGTGTTCATCAACAAAATGGACAGCGAGCATGCCTCCATTCAACCCATCCTTGAATCCCTGAAAAAGAAATTCAAAGCGCAACCCTTTCTGTTGCATGTTCCCGTGGGTAGTGGCGATAAATTCTCCGGCGTGGTGGATCTGGTCGAGAATAAATACTACGCCTATGAAAAAGATGGCAAAGGGTCCGGCACCGTCTCCGACATCCCCAGCGAGGTGAAAGACGCAGTGGAAAACCGGCGCGCCGAGCTGGTCGAAGCAGTGGCCGAATCCGATGACGAATTGATCGAATCCTATCTGGACAAAGGCGAATTGACCGACGAGGAGTTTGACCTGGGCCTCAAAAAGGGAGTCGAGAGCGGTCAACTGGTTCCCGTGATTCTGGGGTCCGCGTTGCATAACATCGGCACCGACCGGTTGATGAAAGCGATAGCCGACTTTTTGCCTTCGCCCGAACAATGCCCGGCACAACTGGGGAAATCTTTGAACAGCGACGAGGTGGTTGAAGTGACGTTCGATAGCAACGGGATGTTTTCCAGTCTCGTGTTCAAAACCATCGCTGACCCTTATGCTGGCAAATTAACCTTGTTCCGGGTTTACTCCGGTTCCTTAAAACCAGATTCCACGGTCTACAACGCCAATCATGAAACCGAAGAAAGAGTGGGCCAGCTCTTCGCCATGCAGGGCAAAAAGCAGGTCCCGATGACGGAAATCATTGCTGGGGACATGGGTACTGTCGCTAAGCTCAAGGTGACCTCCACCGGTGACACGTTGACGGTCAAGGGCAAAGGAGTTCAATTCGATCCCATCGTATTTCCTACTCCGGTACTGGCCCGTGCCATAATACCCAAAACGCGGGCCGACGAGGAAAAGATCAGCATCTCCCTTCACCGCTTGGTGGAGGAAGACCCGACTTTGAAAGTGGAGAGGAATGCGCAAACCCACGAACTCCTGGTCTCAGGAATGGGCACCGAGCATCTTGATGTCATCATCGAGCGCTTGAAGCGGCGGTTTGGCGTGGATGTCGATGTGAAACCGCCCAAGGTGCCGTACCTCGAAACCCTGCGTGGAAAAACCAAAGTTCAGGGCAAACACAAAAAACAATCCGGCGGCCGCGGACAATTCGGCGATACCTGGCTGGAAATATCGCCGCTGCCCAGGGGAGGGGGTTTTGAATTTGAAAACCGGATCGTCGGCGGCGCCATTCCCAAGACCTATATTCCGGCGGTGGAAAAAGGTGTACATGAAGCCATGGCCCATGGCGTATTGGCGAACTATCCCATGGTCGACGTGAAGGTCGCGTTGTATGACGGTTCCTACCATAATGTGGACTCGTCTGAATTGGCCTTTAAGATTGCCGGATCGATCGGTTTCAAAAAGGGGGTCTTGGAATGCAAGCCGATTCTGCTTGAGCCGGTCATGACCATGGAAGTGGTGGTTCCCAGCGAATTTGTGGGGGACGTCATCGGGGACCTCAACTCCAAGCGCGGTAAAATTCTCGGCGTCGATGCCAACGATGACAACCAGAATGTCCGCGCCCATGTCCCCATGGCTTCCATTTTGAACTATGCTGCTGAACTTCGATCAGTAACCAGCGGGCGAGGGATATTTGTGATGGAATTTGATCATTATGATGTCGTTCCGGAACACCTCACCGCGAAAATTATAGAAGAAGCTAAACAAGAGGCGAAAAAAGAAGAAGATTAACTTTTCCTATCGAGGTGCTTATGACAAAGGGATCAGAATTAGGTACCATCGTAAAATCAGATATTGTGGACCGGGTTTATGAACGGGTCGGTTTTACCCGGCAGGAAGCCGCTACGGCGGTGGATGTGGTATTGGATGAAATTAAAGCCGTTCTGAGTAAAGGGGAAAATGTTCGTATCGTTGGCTTTGCAAGTTTCAATCTGAGGGATAAAAAAGCCCGGAATGCGCGGAATCCCCGGACCGGCGAACCCATCATTATCAAACCCAGACGGGTGCTTACTTTTAAACCCAGTAAGCATTTACTTGACTCAACCAATAGCAAGGCTTATGAACCAACCCATACCGGATAAACTGTTTTTCAAAATTGGTGAAGTGGCGGAGATCGCCGGAGTCGAACAGCATGTTCTCCGGTACTGGGAGGACGAGTTCGATGTTCTCAAGCCTAATAAAAACAAGTCGGGCCAGCGGCTGTACCAGAAAAAAGATATCGATCAGGTTCTGGAAATCAAACAATTGCTGTATAAGGACAAGTTCACCATCGCGGGCGCCAAAAACAAATTAAAAAATAAACGGTCCAACGATGGTGGCTCCCAGTTGGATTTCGGGTTTGACCGGGAAGCGTTGGCCGACTGGAAAAAGAAAGCCAGTCAGGATTTAAAATCGATATTGAACATCCTGGACCAGAATTCAAAATAAACTCGCTCCTTGGGAATGGAGGCCTCCTTGCCGCGTGTTTGGGTCTGCCTGCCGATGGTCCTGGTTTTGGAATGGTGTTTGGGGTTTTCTCTCCTGTGGTCCCAGGTTCCCCAGGTTGATCCCGTCGAGGTTTTGGAGCCCATTGAGGTGACGGCGACGCGTTCCGCCAAACCCATTCAAAACATTCCCAACGCGTTGGCCCTTATTGAAAAAGAAGACATCCAAACAGGACAACCCACTCTGACTTTGGACGAATCGCTATCCACCCTTCCGGGGCTTTTTTTTCAAAATCCTTATAATTTTGCACAAGACCTGCGATTATCGATTCGCGGGTTCGGGGCTCGTTCGCCTTTCGGGGTCCGGGGCATTAAAATCCTGGTAGACGAAATACCTCAAACTCTGCCAGACGGGATCAGCCAGTTGGATACAATCGATCCCGGCATCATCGACCATATCGAAGTTCTTCGCGGGCCGTCGGCCTCGCTTTATGGAAACGCATCCGGGGGCGTGGTTTCCGTGTTCACCGAAGACGGTCCCAGAGAACCTTTCGAATTGGCGTCCAAGATCGTCACGGGTTCATTCGGTCTGCTCAAAACCCAATTCAAACTGGGCGGCCGCTCCGCTCGCTCCAATTATCGCGTTTTTGGATCCCGTTTGGAGTTGAACGGGTACCGGGAACACAGCGTTACCGAAAACCTGCTGTTTCAAACCAAATTCAACTGGCAGGGCCGGAGCGGGTCCGATACCCTGGTGACAGTGCAAAAATTTCATTCCCCACGAGCGGAAGATCCCGGAGGATTGACCACGCTCCAGGCCGCCACCAATCCGCGCCAGGCCCATCCTCAAAATGTGCTGTTTGATGCGGGCGAGGAGGTCGATCAGGAATCGGTGGGTTGGCGGTGGCGGCAACCTCTCGGGGCCAAGCAGGATCTGACCTTGACCGCCCATCTGATTCACCGCGATTTTTCCAATCGGCTTCCATTCGTTTCCGGCGGGCAGGTAAAATTTGAGCGCTGGGTGCCCGGCATGTCCCTGAAATATATCAACAATCATCTTGTTTTTAAAAAATCCAACCGGTGGATCACCGGCCTCGATATTCTCTATCAGAATGACGACCGACGACGGTTTGACAATAACTCCGGGACTCGGGGTTCCGAGACGTTAAGACAGCGCGAAATCGTGGACAGTCTGGGAATGTATATCCGGGACGAGATGGTACTATCGGACGATTGGGAGCTGACCGCCGGGACGCGGTATGACCGGATTCACTACCGGGTAAACGATGCATTTTTTGCCGACGGGGACCAATCCGGTTCCCAAACCTTGTCCCAAGTGAGCGGCACTTTGGGTGCATTGTACCATTTGGCTCCAGCACACCGAATCTACCTGAACGGTTCCACGGTCTTTGAAACCCCAACCACCACCGAATTGATCAACAATCCGTCAGGGACCGGAGGATTCAATCCGAACCTTAAACCCCAAACCTCTTACAGCATCGAGTTGGGCATTAAGGGAAACCCCGCAATCGAATATGAGCTGGCTTTGTTTTATATTCGGACCGAAGGTGAGATCACTCCCTTCGAATTGGCTGCGTTCCCCGGCCGGACCTTTTTTCGCAATTCCGGCGCTTCCGATCGCAGGGGAGTGGAAGCCTGGGTTCGGTGGCGGCCTCACCCTCATTGGCAGGCGACGGTTTCTTACACGTATTCGGATTTTGAGTTTCAGGAGTTTGTGGTCAGTGGGCTGGATTTCAAGGGCAACCGTCTGCCGGGGATACCCGCCCAACGGGCGGTGGTCCAAATTCGATACCGGCATCCGGAAGGATGGTTCGGAAGTTTGCAGGCCGAGCATGTCGGACGGTTTTACGTGAACAATGAAAACACGTTTGAAAACGCCGCCTATACCAGCACCCGCCTGGCGCTGGGAATGGACAAGCGATGGTGTTCGGTTCGCGGTTCCATATTTTTGGGAATGAATAATCTGCTGGATGAACGCTACAATGCCAATACCCGGATCAACGCTGCGGGCGGGAGGTATTTTGAGCCGGCCCCCCCGTTCAATCTGTTCGGTGGAGTTTCTGTGAGCTGGACCCCTTTTTGATGAAGGGTTCTGCGTTAATTTATCTGTTATCGATCCCGCGATTTTGCTAATTTACTGAGGGAGAAGCGGGATTTCCGGAAGGAGAAAACATTTTTTATGAATAATAAATACTTTGGATGGGTTCTGATTTTGCTGGTGGCTGGAATCCTTTCTCCGCTGGGAAAGGATGGAGTTCGGGCCAGCCACATGGGAACCCCGGGCGAGGACCCTCACAGAAAAGACCGGCCTCTGTACGTATATCCGGGCAATTACCGGGAAGAGGTCAACCGCCTCAAGGACCGATTCCAGCAGGCCTATGGCTACGCCTTGATGGACCTTGACGAAGAGTGGCGTCCCGAAGAGATCGAAAAACTGCATGCCGCGTTCGCCCGTCTGCCCGAAAACTTTTACCGCATTGTCGGTTTGAAAGGTTTTTACCGGGCCGGCAGGTTGCAG
Organism: Nitrospinota bacterium; assembly: GCA_027298165.1. Lineage (GTDB taxonomy): Bacteria > Nitrospinota > Nitrospinia > Nitrospinales > Nitrospinaceae > SZUA-226. The sequence goes on along the minus strand of JAPUGN010000071.1, from coordinate 13,406 downwards.
GTTAAAAACCAGGGGCCCGCGGCTCCGGAAATTCCGGACGCCGGCGGTATTCCCGCCGCCACGTTTCCCCGGTTCACCTCGGTCTACCGCCAGGTTCATCAGAGCTACCAGGTGATGCTGGCGGATGAACCGCTTCGCATCGAATTTTACAATCCTGTCTTTTATGAAAGTCCGGAGGATTTTTCCAATATTGTGCATCACGAAATGGCACATGTCTACGACCTGGCGCATGGATTTTTGACGTTTCAGAACGAGTGGCTGTCACTGTCCGGTTTCCGCATCCTTCATCTGCCGGCCCTGGACGGCAAACTGGACAGCGATTTTCTGTACACGCTGGTCAGCGATCCCGGTATTCTCAATTACGGTCCCGTGTCCGGGCGCCATCTGCCGACCTATTCCCGGGAAAACCCGCAGGAGGATTTCGCCAATTCGGTCGCCGCGTATATTCATTATCCATATTTCCAATACACCCACCCCAAGCGACATCGATATCTGAAGGAACATATTTTTCAAGGTAAGGAATATTTTAAGGAGATGGCAGGCGATTACGTGTCTATCATGAGGGATAAGATTGAACAGGTGCTTGCCGACCGGAATTGGGAGCGGATGATGCCCCTCGTGCGGGAGCAGAGCCGGGTTCTGAACGAGCGGGTAGAGACGCAATGGGTGAAGGCCTTGCGGGAGGCGATCGGTCAGAAAATTTCAGGCGAGGCCGATTTGCAGCTCGCCATCGCCAGTTGTTATCTGATGCATCCGAAAGCGCAGGCGTTGCGGATGGATTTGCTGGCCGCCCGCCGCATTCAACTGGCCCGGGTGTTCCGGGATTCCCGGTGCTGGCGTATGGGAGCGCAGTCATTTGAAGGGGACCAGGCGCATTGGTCGATGATGCATCTGCATTTTTACCGCGAGCAGAACGCAGCGATGGTCCAGTTTCTGGACCCGGCAGCTCTCACCGCCCACGCCCGCGGGTATGAGACCCGGTACCGCTGGCGGCTTTCGATCACGTCACCGCGGTCGCGCCTCATTTCCCAGGGAGAATCCGCCGGTTCGCAACCCCCTAACGGAGCATTCAAAATCGATCTCGAAACAACCGCTAAAGGCCGGTATGTGATGCCTGAAGGCCGGAAGTTGATCCTAGAGGTGAGTGCGTTGCGGGTCCATCCGCAGATCCCCAAAACCCTCGAGTCTCCGTGGATCCCGATCCAATTTGTGGTGCAACCCGGCTTCAAATACCTGGGGCCGTCGCCGGCGTCCTTCCAGATCGTCTTTCCTCCCTCCTGGAAAACGAAGGAGTGATCCGGCTTCAGAGATTGCGGACCAGGCGGACCGCCATATTCAGGTTGGCATACTGCGAGGGCCAGACTTTTATTCCGTCTTCGTATTGAATGATGAGTGCCGATGAATCCTTGGTATCTTCCGTCCAGGTTACACCGGCGCTTCCCGGCTCGAAAATGGGGTCGAGGTAGATGTCGTCTCCGTACTTATCCTGGCTGGTTTTGTCCAGTTCGAACAGGCTGTAGGCTTCGTCCTCGTAAGGATACCGCCAGTCCTCAAACCCGCCGAACCGTTCCAGGCTCACAATTTGCATGTATTCGTGGCCTGTAAACCAATTCTTCCACTTTTTGGTGTCCTGGAAGGAGTCGGTTTTTTTACACATCAGGTTGGTTTGGGTATCTGTGATAGTGCCGTTGCCGTTGTCAATATACCGCGCATTTTCGGTCATGGTTGCGAGTCGCTTGTTGAAAGTTATTCCAGATAGTTGTTCATGACCAGAAGTTTGATTTCTGTCATTTCCTCGATACTGTATTTCAGACCCTCGATCATATAGGGATGTTTATGGGTCAAGGTTATTTGAATCCGATCACAATTCTCGCAATGGAGATATCGAAATGCAGGGTTCCGGTTGCTGTTGTGTCCCTATTATACGTATTTTGAACACAAACCATAGGGGGAGGAATAAAATAAATCGGAGGAAAATCAGCCCGCGATTCCTGAGTTCTTCGAGGAACGGCCCAAGCGGGTGGTGGCCGAAGGGTCTGGAAAATCAAGGGTGAAAATGCTTCCCTTGGGATCGTTGGAGCGTACCTGGATGACCCCGCGGTGGTCGTTGATGATCCGTGTGACGATCGCCAGGCCCAGACCGGTGCCTCTCTTTTTGGTGGTGAAATGTGGCAGAAACAGCTTTTCACGGTCCTGGGGATTGATGCCCACCCCGTTGTCGGAAAAATCGATTTTCACCCGCTTGGCCTGGGCGTCCAAATAGGTGGTGATTGTGATTTGGCCGTTGGTGTCCAGTGCGTCGAGAGCGTTGTCGAATAGATTAATGAACACCCGCCGTATCTGCTCGGGATCGATAAACAGCAGGTTGACATTGGGGTTCAGGTGCTTGGTGATGGTCACACCCTTTTCATGATTGGAGTACAAGCGGCACACATCGTCGATGATAGTGTGGATGGAGTACAGTTTGGGATGAGGCGTGGGCATGCGCGAAAACCGGAGAAACTCGTTCAGCAAATCCTTCATGCCTTCCACTTCCTCGGTGATGATCCGAATACTTTCGTCGAATACCTTGGCGAAGGACTTTTTATCTTCGTAATATTTCTTTTTCAGGCGCTGGGTATTCAGCTGGATCGGCGTCAGTGGATTTTTGATTTCGTGGGCGATGCCCTGTGCGACTTCCTGCCAGGCGGCAATCTTCTGGGCCTTGATCAACTGGGTCACGTCTTCAAACACCAGCAGCAGGCCCAAGTATCTTTTGCGGTCATCCCGCATGAATTTGATGTTGGCCAGCAGGGTCAGGTAGGTTTCGCCGACGGTTAACTCCACCTGTTCCTCGTAGCTTTCCTTCCCCTCCTCGTTCATCTTTTTGATCATATTGCGGATCGGTTCGTGAAAAGAAGGATCGAACGCATCTTTATAGTTGCTGCCAACGACTTCCGTGTCGTCCGCTTCCAACAGGCGTTTGGCGGCCTTGTTGAGGGTGGTGATTCGGCCTTGTTTGTCGATGGAGATCACCCCGGCGCCGATATTCTCGAGGATCGTTTCCGTGTAATACCGGCGGCTGTCCAGTTCGATGTTGGTGATCTGAAGATCTTCATGGGCTTCTTCCAGCGTTTTGCGGCTGGTTCTGAGCTGATCGGTCATGGTATTGAAGGAATCGACCAGGAAACCGATTTCGTCTCCGGTATCGAGGTTGACCTTGACGTTGAGGTCCCCCTCGGCCACCCGACGCGTTCCCGCCACCAACTGTTGGATGGGTACGGTGATGCCCCGCGCCATGTAAAACCCGAGCCAGATGGCCGAGAACAGAATCAGGAGTGTCATCAAAATGAAGGTGATGTAGTAATTGGCGGTCACCGGGAGTTTGAGGAAGCTCTGCTTTTTGTAATCTTCAAACGTATTGCGGATGCCTTCGATTTTGATAATGGTGCTTTTCGGGATTTTGGACAACGTCAAAATATAACCCCAGATGGAAGGTTTGCCCCCCACCATCTGCTTCAGCGGAAGCACCACCACCAGGTAATTGCCCTTGGTCTGAGACCGCATCTCGTCGGCGGACTCGCTTTCCATAATGTCGCGGATCAGGTCGGCGTAATCCAGATTGGTGTAGTTCTGCGGCATCGACTTATTGGCATAGGACACGACGACCTGTCCCTGCTGGTCGTACACGATTACCCCACCCAGTTCATATTCCTCGACCTTGGTTTCCACCAGGCGTTGCAGGGCATCGCGCCGGTCCTGGAGGTACAGCTGATTCTGGGTGATCCGTTTCTCGATCTGGCGGGCGTGGAACTGGCTTTTCTGTTCCATATGCCCGTAGTATTCGCGCGCCACTTCCATGGATTGCTGCAGGGAACGCTCCACCTGAATGCTGAACCAGTTTCCGATACTGTAACTGAACAGTTTGCTGGCCACGAAAAACAGCAGGGTGGCGGGAACCAGGGCCAGGATAAAAAAGGCCATGATCAGTTTGGTCTGGAATTTCGCGCCGATGATCCGGCTTTTACGCTCGTTGTAAAGTTTGATCAGGTTGCGCGTGATCATCACGATCAGCAACACCAGCAGAATGATGATCACATTGAACAGCAACAAGATGTTGATGTTGTCCGCGATGCTGGCTTCCTGCTCTTTCAGGAAATACACTTCCAGCACCGTCAATCCTGCCAGGGCGATGATCAGCCATACAATATTGCGCCGGGTGCGTTGTTTTTTTTTCTGGATTTGTTCTTCGGTGAGCTGGACGTACCGGGGGTTACTGGTTAAAGGATCGGATTCCATTCGTTACCCCTTTGGCAGGGATTGCCAGCTCGGATTTCTTTTGAGTGGCTTCCCCTCCGAACGCCGCATCCATGTGAAGGATCACAGGCGTGGATTGGGTCCACGAGGTTTCAAACTCGCTGAACGGGACGAAGAACAAAAGATAATTGAAGGGAAACCATAGCCCGTCCGCTTCCATTTCCGCTTTCACCCGCGCGTAATATTTCTCTTCCGGGTCCAGCTTGAAGACGTGGGCGATGGGAACATCCTTGAGGGTGAGCATCAATTGTTGGTATCGCTCACCGCTCTTGGTGGATACTTTGCGGTTGATATTTTTCCCCTGCGACGTAAACTCGTAAACTTTTTTTAATGTATTGAAGTGCACGGTCTGGGTCACTTGGATTTGCGACACCACTTCGTCTCCAAACACGGAGGTCTTTTTGAGCAATTCGATTTGGTAGGTGAACGTAATGGTGACGCCACTTTCGATCGCTTCCAGGATTTTTTCAGTGAACGCATCGATCAATTCGGCATCGAGGGTGATCAATTCATGTTCGGTGTGAACACTGATTTTTGAAATGGTCGGTGCAGCCCAGGCGGGAGCCCATAGAAAACACCATATCCCAAACAGAAAAGTCAATCGGCGCAGGGTTTTGGAAAAGGGCATCATGAAAGTGTCTTTAAAGTGGGTACCAGCAAAACTTGAATTAAAACAAGAAGTTCTCGGGTCGTCCCGGGCATTCGATCCCAGTACTTTTATTCTAGTTCATTTTGGTGGGGTAGTAAATACCGATTTTTATTGATGTTGGGTGATTTCTGCCGGTTTTTGCCATACCCCCTTTAGGGAACGCAATAGCTGTCTGTATTCATGTATCTTGCGGGACATCAACAGATTTTGCAACGGTAAAAAATTCGTGGGAACCGGGACCGCTCAGGAATCGTTCAACAGTTCCAGGATTTCGTACCATTTGGCCAGCGCTTCCCGCGGGGTCAACTCATCGGGCCGGATGTCTTTCAGTTTTTGCACCAGAGGTGGAGAGAGAGCGGGGAACAGGCCCATCTGCTGCGGGCCGGAAGGGGAGGCGGCGCTTTCAGAACGTCCGATATTCGGGACCCCCAGTTCATCATATTCACTGTTTTCCAAATTGAATAGCACTTCATGAGCACGTTTCAAGACTGTTTCCGGCAGGCCGGCCAACCGGGCCACCTGAATGCCGTAGCTTTTATCCGCACCGCCGGGAACTATTTTTCTCAGAAAAATAATCTCGTCGTTCCACTCCTTGACCTGCACGTTGAAATTGATGACGCCCGGAAGGGTTTCCTCAAGCTCGGTCAACTCATGGTAATGGGTGGCAAATAGGGTTTTGGCGCCGATGCGTTCCGGGCCGTGCAGGTATTCGACCATCGACCAGGCGATACTGATGCCGTCGAAGGTGCTGGTGCCGCGCCCGATTTCATCCAAAATGATCAGGCTTCTCTGGGTGGCGTTGTTGAGAATATTGGCGGCCTCGTTCATCTCCACCATGAAGGTGGACTGTCCTTTCAGCAAATGATCCTGGGCTCCGACCCGCGAGAAGATACGGTCCACCAGACCCAGTTCCGCCTCGTCGGCCGGCACGTAACTGCCGATCTGCGCCATCAGCGTGATCAACGCCACTTGGCGCAGGTAGGTGGATTTGCCGGCCATGTTGGGTCCGGTGAGGATCATGATCTGGTTGCCGCCGCAATCCAAAGTGGTGTCGTTGGGGATGAACGGATGCGACGGATCGATCTGCTCCACCAGGGGATGGCGTCCGTTGACGACGCGAAGCTCCGTGCTGTCCTTCAAAACGGGCCGGGTGTACTGGTGGCGGTGGGCCACTTCTGCCAGAGACGCCATCACATCGAGTTCGCTGAGCAGAACGGCCATCGCCTGGATACGCGGTCCCTCCGCCGCCACCGCTTGCCGGACCTCATGGAACAATTCCTGTTCCAGGGCGTGAATTTTTTCCTCGGCACCGGTGATCTCCGTTTCGTGTTGTTTCAACTCCGGCGAGATGTACCGTTCGCAGTTGACCAGCGACTGCTTGCGGATGTAATCTTCCGGCACCCGGTCAAGATTCTTTTTGGTCACCTCGATGTAATAGCCGTAAATTTTGTTGAAGCCGACCTTCAGTTGCGGAATGCTGGTGCGCTCCCGCTCACGAGCTTCCAGGGCGGCGATGGATTGATTGCCGTCTTTCGTGATGGATTTCAGACGGTCCAGTTCTTCATGGCAGCCGGGTTTGATCAAGTGGCCGTCTTTCATGTTGTAGGGCGGATCGTCGACGATTGTCCGACCGATCCGTTGATGGACGGACTCGAGATTGTCCCAGGACTCGATGAACCGTTGCAGGTCCTTGGAGTCGCAGCGCTGCAGGGTTTGCCGAACCTCCGGCAGAACGACGATCGAGTTTTTGAGAGCGGTCAGGTCCCGCGGACTGCAGGCCGCCAACGAGATGCGGCCCAGCAGGCGCTCCAGATCGTGAATGCGGTCAAGCCGGGAGCGTAATGCGTTGCGGTCCATCAGGTTGTCATGAAACACCGTCACCCCGTTCAACCGGTCCTCGATGGCGGTGCGGTCGACCAGCGGTTTCAGAATCCAATCCTTGAGGCGCCGGGCGCCCATCGGCGTGCAGGTTTCGTCCAGCAGGCCCAGCAGGGAATGTTTGCGTTCACCATCGCTGGATTTCACCAGTTCGAGGCTGTTGACGGTGGCCTGGTCGAGCCACATGTAACTGTGGATATTGAAGGTGAACAGGGTGTTCACATGCTGGAGGGCGGATTTCTGGGTGTCGCGCAGGTAACGGATGAGGGCGCCCGCCGCGCCGATGGCGTTCTTGAGATGCTCGCAGCCGAAGCCTTCCAGCGAATGGGTTTTGAAATGGTCGGTCAGTTGCCGGTGAGCCTCTCCGTGGCTGAAGGTCCAGTCCTCACAGGGATTGAGGCAGTACGAACCGGGCGTCAGCCCGGCGATGCCCGATCCATTTTCATTGAGGAGAGACTCCGGGGCGATCACTTCCCTGGGGTCCAGTTTGTTCAATTCGTCGGCCAGCAGGCTGTGCGAGCCGGTATCCTGGATTTCCGTCACCTTGAACTCGCCGGTGGACAAATCCACCGCAGCCAGCCCGGCACCCTCCCGCCCGATGGTGACGGAGGCGAGGTAATGGTGGCTCTTCGGGTCGAGCAGGTGATCCTCCAGCACCGTTCCCGGAGTGATGACGCGGACGACTTCGCGCTTCACCAGTCCCTTGGCCAGTTTCGGGTCTTCTACCTGTTCGCAGATGGCAATTTTCTTCCCCTGCTTGATCAGCTTGGAAATATACACGTTGGAAGAGTGGTGCGGGATGCCGCACATGGGGACCGGGTTGGACTGGTTTTTATTGCGCGAGGTGAGTGCGATCCCGAGAATTTTGGAAGCGATTTGGGCGTCTTCGTTGAACATCTCGTAAAAGTCGCCCATCCGGAAGAACAGGATGGCGTCCGGATGGTCCCGTTTGATGCTCTGGTATTGCTGCATCATCGGAGTTTCGTCGGGCACCGGTTTTTTATTTTTGACGGTTTCGGTCATCTTAGATCTTCAGATTCTGAAACAACGGAAGTAAGCGGTTATAGGTTTCTTCCAGGTGCTCCGGGATCACCTTGGTATCGGCCAGTACCGGCATGAAATTGATGTCGCCCGTCCAGCGGGGTACGATGTGGGCGTGGATGTGGGCGTCGAAACCGGCGCCGCCGCTTTTGCCGATATTGTATCCGATATTGAAGCCGTCGGGGGCGCTGGATTGACGCAGAATTTCAGTGGATTTCTGGATCAGTTGGGCCATTTCCACCAGTTCGTTTTCGTTCAGTTGGGTCAGGCAGTCCAGGTGGCGGTAGGGGGCGACCATCAGATGTCCGTTGGAATACGGATAGATGTTGATCACCACAAAACTGTGTTTGCCCCGGTAGAGGATTTTTTTTTCGCGGTCGTCGCTTGCCTCGGGACCGGTGCAGAAGATGCATTCACCGGATTTGTCCGACACGATATAATCCATTCTCCAAGGGGCCCAGAGGCTTTCCATGCGAGGGTCTCCGGTTCGCTGCAATCGCGGTCAAAAGTCGCTGGTTCCTGAGGGCCGCCGCCCGGGAAACAGGATTTCGAAAATCGTTTGGGTTGTGTCTTTCATGACACGGGCGTCTTGCGGGGACCGTTCGTGGTCGTAGCCCAGCAGGTGAAGTATGCCGTGAATGGCCAGCAGGATCAACTCTTCATTGAAGCTGAGATGATGCTCTTCCGCCTGGCGGGCCGCCGTCTCGACCGAAATCACCACGTCGCCCAGCAGGGTCTCCCCGGATTCGTTGACGGCCTCTTCGTCTTGCGGGAAGGATAGCACATCGGTGGCCTGGTCGAGGCTGCGGTAGGTCTTGTTCAACCGGCGGATTTCGGCGTCGTCGGTCAACAGCAGGCTCAGCTCGCACTCGGTTTCTTCCAGATTTTCAAGGATCTGAGCCACCTGGGACTGGAACTGGGGGAGGTCTACCGGGTATTGATCTTGGTTGTTTTGGATCAGAATTTCCATGTCTGGCCGATGGGGAGGTGTCAGCCGGAACCGGTATTTCCATTTTCGGAGGCTTTGCGCTCGCCCTCGTAGGCGTGGACGATGCTTTGGACCAGCTCGTGCCGGACCACGTCTTTTTCGCTGAAATTGATGAGGCTAATGCCGTCGATTTTCTTCAGAAGGTTCTTGGCGTGAACCAGTCCGGATCGGGTGCCGGTGGGCAGGTCGACTTGGGTGATGTCGCCGGTGACCACCATTTTGGAGCGGAACCCCAGCCGGGTGAGAAACATCTTCATCTGCGGCACCGTGGAGTTCTGGGCTTCGTCCAGAATGACGAATGCGTCGTTGAGCGTGCGGCCCCGCATGTAGGCCAGGGGGGCGATCTCAATATAGCCTTCCTGGATCATCTGCTGGGCCTGGTTGTACTCCACCATGTCGTATAACGCATCATACAGGGGCATAAGATAGGGATGGATTTTCTCGGCGATGTCGCCCGGCAGGTAGCCCAGTTTTTCTCCGGCTTCCACCGCGGGCCGCGTCAGGATGATGCGCTGGTACTGGTGCTTGAGAAATCCTTCAACCGCCATCGCCACGGCGAGATAGGTCTTGCCGGTTCCCGCCGGCCCGATGGCCAACACGATGTCCTTTTCCCGGATCGACCGGATCATTTGCCGCTGGTGGGTACCCTTGGGGGTGATGAACCCCTTTTTCGGGGATACGGTGACCCGCTCGCTGAACAGGGAGATCAGGTTCACCTCCGGGTCTTCCGCCACCAGCCGAATGGCGAATTTGATATCTCCGTTCTGCAGTTTCTGACCCTGTTCCATCATCTCCTGCAGTTGCAGAAGCAGGCGTTCGACGGCCTCGACATCCTTCGACTCGCCGTTGATTTTGATATGGTTTTCACGGGTGGTGATACGGACGTTGAACTTCTTTTCAATCTGTTTGAGGTTGAGGTCCTGGGTTCCGAAAATATCCGGAATATACTGGTTGGTTTCGAGAAGTAAATCTCTGGTGGTGGAGTCGTTCAAACGGTTTAATTCCATGAGAGTGATTGATGTCTCATTATAGCTCTTGGTTTTCGGGGATGTCAAATACGGAGACCCCCTAAAACCCTTATTTTAAAAGGGGCTGATGCTTTTGGCCGGCCATAGTCAGTGAAGACGGCCCGCGAGCAGGCTCAGAAATTCGCTCCGCGTGCTGGGGTTGGACTTAAACGCGCCAAGCATCGCGCTGGTGACGGTGTAGGAATTCTGTTTTTCCACCCCCCGCATGGACATGCACAGGTGCAGCGCATCAATCACCACGGCAACACCCCTCGGTTTCAAAATATTGGCCAGGCAGTTTGCGATCTGGGTGGTCAGGCGCTCCTGCACCTGCAGGCGCCGACTGAAGGCTTCGACGACCCGCGGAATCTTGCTGAGACCGATGATTTTACCGTCCGGTATGTACGCCACATGGCATTTCCCGAAAAATGGAAGCAGGTGATGCTCACACAGACTGAAGATGTCAATGTCTTTTACAATCACCATTTCATCGGTGTTGGAGTCTTCATATAAAGCGTCGTTTACCAACTCCTCGATATTGACCCAATACCCGCTGGTCAGGAATTTCATCGACTTGGCGACGCGTTCCGGGGTGTTTTGCAGGCCCTTACGTGAGGGGTCTTCACCCAGTTCAACCAGTAATTTTTCAATCAGCTCTTTCACGGGATTTTCCTCTGTAAATTACGAAGTTGCGTTCGGATTCGTACAGTTTGATTTCGTGCAACCGGCCGCCTTCCAGTTTGGATTCCAGCACCTCCCAGAAATGGATGGCCAGGTTCTCCGCCGTGGGAATGATGTCCTTTAAAAAGGGAACATCCACGTTCAGGTTCTTGTGATCCACCTTAAGAATAATTTCTTCATGGACCAGCTCTTTGAGCGCCTTGAGGTCCAGCACCATCCCGGTTTCGGGGTGCACCTCGCCGCTGATGGTGACTTCCATCACATAGTTGTGGCCGTGGCCGTTGGGGTTGTTGCACAGGCCGAATATTTCCGCGTTTTTTTCATCGGAGTATTCGGGATTGAACAACCGGTGGCTGGCGCAAAATTCAAGTTTTCGGGTGATATAAATCATACCTATTTCAGGTATTTCCGTTTGTTGTCGGTGGTGTAAAAGCCATCTCCATAGAGATGGAAGGTGGAATTGGTAATTGTTTTCTGGAGTTTACCTCCGCATTGTTCACAGGTTTCCAGAGGAGGATCGTCCGTTTTTTGCAGAGTCTCTGTGTGCTGTTTGCATTGTTCGCATTCGTATTCATAAATCGGCATGAAACAATCCTCCAAAAATCAATAGTAGCCAATCGAATCTTTTTTTATTATAGCATCGGGAATCCACTCAATTTCCTCTTTTTCCTGCCTTAACTGCCTACGAAAAATATCGAGTGTTTTCGAGATATTATCATTTAACTCTTCAACTATAAACACTTTTGTGGGTAGAGTCAGGCCGAATTCCTGATCGTAGATTCCTACCATGATCCCCACCCCGTCGGTCAGAATCTGGAGAATGATGAATTTTTCCAGCCGGTGCTTTTTCTGCACGTCTTTTGGCATCATATAAGTGAAATTCTCTTTCAGACTGCCGGAGCGCATGACCGCTTTGCCGGATTCGGCTTTCCTGAAACCCAGCGACAGGACGGCTTCTTCCAATTCGGGGAAGATCATCTTCTTGGGAAAGACCACCAAGCCGAATTTTTCTGGATTGGAATAGAGCTGGTAGTCATACCCGGAGCCCGCAGTTTCCCCTGAGACGGGCAGGGCGAGGACCAGTACCCATGCCCAAACGATGACGGCCATTCGTATCTGGATGTGTTTTTTCATCGGTTCCCTTTCCGGAAAATTCCCGGTTATTCCTGAATCTCAGTCTGGCTGAAGAAATAGGAAATTTCAAACGCCGCATTTTCGGCGGAGTCGGATCCGTGGGCGGAGTTTTTTTCAATATCGATGGCGAAATCCTTGCGGATGGTGCCCGCGTCTGCGTCTTTGGGGTTGGTGGCGCCCATCAGCTTCCGCCATTCCGGGATGGCGTTATCGCGGGCCAGAACCATAAGCACGACTGGACCGGTGCACATGTAAGTGGTCAGGTCCTTGAAGAAGGGACGCTCCTTGTGAACATCATAGAACTCCTTGGCTACAGGCAGGGTCAACCGCGTCCGTTTCATGGCCGCTATGCGGAATCCATTGGATTCGATCCGGTCCAGAATTTTTCCTATGAGATTGCGTTCGACCGCATCGGGTTTGATAATCGCCAGCGTTTTTTCCATAATTTGAATGAAACTCCTGGTAAAAATGAATGGATATTCAGGGTAAAAAAAAAGGTATTTGGGCGAAGCCCAAATACCTTTAAAATTCTAAAAAGAGCTGTTATCTCAAAACCACGCCGACGCGTTTGATCACAAACCGGTCTTCCAGGTTTTCGATCCATGTCATTTCGATGGCTTTCTTTTTTGCGACTTCATCACAAATATAGACACAGATTTCGCAGGATTTGCACCGGTCCACCGAGACGTAGGCCGACTTGTCCTCTTCGCTGTAGTTGATGCAATTGGATTCCGGACAATACGTGGTACAGAGGTGGCAATTGGATTGGGAGCAGATATCCTTATTTACATCGGCAATGTAGTACATGATTTCTCCAGTAAGTACTCGTTAAACAGCAACCGTTTTTTCTTCTGATTCCGCGTGAACGCCCCATTTATTATCGATGGCGTATTGGTAAGCCGCCATAAGCGCGTCGGTGTTCGCCTGGAGCAGTTTCGCCTTTTTGGCGAATTTCTTTTCGATGACGCTGTCGAGGGCGGCGGTTCCGCCGGAGACCACGATACCTTTCCCGATAAACCGGTCCTTAACGGATGCTTTCAGCGAATCCGTGTCCGGCATGCCAAGAATGGCGGCGATGGCGCCACACATGCACATATTGGTGGCCAGCTCGGTTTTGGCGACATCATTCGCCATTTCCGTGGCGGGAATGTAATAAATCCGGGCGCCTTTCTCTTTCAGCTCGCGCGTTTCGTCCGGAACGAAAGGGATCGGCTTTTTGTTGTTGATCAAGACGACACCGTTATCCTTCAATCCGGTGTAGAACGGCATGGTGTAGGATTTACCCAGAGTGATGACCTGTTCGCTGAAAATCATCAGCACGTTAGGATAAACGATTTCTCCGATTTCGTAGATCACTTCATTGGAAATCCGCACATAACTTTCCACGGGGGCGTTGCGTTTTTCCGAACCGAAGAAGGGCACCAGGGAACTGAATCCCTTGGAAATGACCACCCCGTTGCTCAGGATATGAGACGCGGTGACGACACCCTGACCGCCCAGTCCGGCCATACGCACATTGTAACGTTTAACTTCTGACATGGGTTTGCAACCTCCTCGTTATTTTTTGATTTTCGCTTTGGCTAGTTCTTTATGTTTCTTTTCAACTTCGGTGATGTAGGCTTTGGCGTCGTCTGTCATGAATTCTTCGAAACCATACCGGTCCTTTTCCACATCGAAGGCATCCTGCATAACATCGGGAGTGGGGATGGCATATTCAATGTTGCAGGAGGTA
>JAPUGN010000070.1 GCA_027298165.1 Nitrospinota bacterium | reverse complement strand
GGCGCCCTGCCTTCCGGGCTCTGCCAATCCTGTCATTCCCATGACCCCCCGAGGGGAAGGGGTTTGAGTCATGCTCAATCTGAAAGTTCCCATGTCCGGCGAACGCTGGCGTGAGACTCGCGAGCTTGCGATCGAGCGGTTTCGCCAGAACCGCCGTTTCCTGTTCAGCGCCTACCCCGATGCGGATGCCCTGGGCACCATGCTCGCCCTGGGTCTGTATCTGCGTCTCTTGGGAAAAGAAGCCACCTTGTTTTTCCCGAGTTCCCTGAAAGCCAACCTGCAGTTCATGAAGGATATCATCCAGGACAACAACATTGCCGTGGTGGCGGACGAAGCCGGACTGAAGTCCCTGCAAAACGAAGTCGATACGGTGGTGTTTTGCGATACCGCGCACGCCCGGCTGGTGCCGCAGTTGGAGACGTTTTATGACTGTTTCCTGAACCGGGGAATCCCCTCGATCGAAATCGATCATCATTTCGGAACCGACAGCGCGGCGATCACCGAAACCGGAGTGCATTTGTTTCGCAAAGCCAATGCCAGCACCGAAATAGCCGCCGAACTGTTGCAGGAATTGCATCATTTATTTCCGGACGTACCGGCGCCATTCGAACAACGTAATATCGTCATCAGTTTGCTGATGGGGATGTTGACCGACACGTTCGGCGGACGTGCCGTGCCGTTGCGTGAGGATTACGACCATTGGAGTCGTATTTTTGAAGACAGCCTGAAGGCCGAAACCGAAGCGGATGATGATAATGGGTCAAAGATCGGAGGCAAGGTTCTGTTTCGAAGCTCCGCTGAAATTCTGGCTCATCTCAATAGATTGAATTCAGAGCAAGAACGGTACGTCCGCGAGTTGAAACAGAGGATCGTTCGGCACCGGGGAGTGGGCGAGCTCAACTTGCTGGATTCCTCACTGGCGCAAATTTCGGGGAGACCCCTCCACAGCGGCCACACGGAATTTTTTCAGGTATGGAATGCGATGGCCAATGTGGTACCCAAAAAAGGGGGCAAGGTCGGGTTATTTTATTTCAACGGCAACAACGCCGAGGGCCACCCCTGCATTTTCCTCAAAATTCGCCAAGCTTTTGATTTTAATCAGTTCGATCTGAGAAAATGTGAGCCCATTCTGAAATCCGCTTTCGGCGAACGTTATCTGGGCGGTGGTGGGCACGCCGGGGCGGTGTCGTTTCGCGTTCATCCGATGGAAGAATCCCGGTTCAGGTCGAAGGCGGCCGCCATTGTAGGCTTCCTGGAAAAGCAGTGTAACTGACCACTTTTATTGCATATCACCATCGGGTCCATTACTCTTAAAGATGTAAACTTAACATTTACTGTATTTGAAAATATTTGAGTTTCGAAACTATGGATCAAGCCATCCGGCCCTCTGGCGGGCCCGACCAAAAAATTCTGATGATCAAGCTGGGGGCCGTAGGCGATCTGGTGATGGCCTCGGCTTTTTTTGAGGGTGTGCGTCAGAACTTTCCTCGATCCAAAGTCTCACTGCTGGTTTCGCAACGGATTTTTTATACCGTCCAAGAAAATCCCAATATCGATCAATTCATTCTGGCCGACACTGATGCGATCTATAAAGCAGGTTGGTTCTCCCGCCTGCGGGAAGTGTTCCGCCTGATCGCTTTGTTGCGCAAGCAGAAGTTCGATCAGGTGTTCGTTTTACACTGGGCTTGGCCGTTCAATCTGCTGGCGTTTTTGTGCCGCATTCCGGTTCGTGTGGGATTCGGGCGGAATCGGGAAGGCCTGTTTCTGACACATCGGGTGCGAACCCAAAAGGACCGGAACAATCGGGAAGCTTACCTGGATTTGTTGCGGGCGGTGGGCAAGCCGGTCCGCTACCGGAAAAGCTATTACTACATTTCGGAGAAGGAAGACCGTTTTCTGGATTCCTTTGTCGAGGAACACCGGATCGGTACCGGGGAGGCGGTGATCGCACTGGCTCCCGGCGGCGGCAGGAACATCAAACAAACCATGCTGAACCGCCTCTGGCCGGTGGAGAATTTTATCGCACTGATCGACCGGTTTAAGATGGACGGTCCTTATCGCATTGTTTTGATCGCCGGACCGGACGACGGCGCGGTGATCCAGCCCATTCTGGAGCGCTATCCGCAATGTATCGATACCCGCGCCTTGAGTTTCGGCCAAAAGGCGTCGATCCTCCGGCGGTCCCGTTTGCTGGTGGGCAACGACAGTGCTCCCATTCATATCGCCATGGCGATGGGCGTGCCCACTTATTCCCTCTGGGGGCCGACCCATCCCAAACGGTACGGCGATCCCCTGCCGTCGCACACGACGTTGTTCAAGAAGATCGAATGTTCTCCCTGCTACAACGACGGCAAGTTTCCGAAGTGCGACGACAACCGGTGTCTGAAGGCCATTACGGTGGACGAGGTCTGGCAGGCGTTGCAGGCCGAGTTGCCCCGGGCAATGCCCCAGCCCGCCGCTAGTGAAAATTCCGTGTCAGTGATAGAATTTCCTGCAGATATAATTTCTGTTCCGCGAGCTGTTCCCGGGAACCCCAGCCGACCCACTGCCTGACGTTCAACCATAAAATATTTTTTCTCATCTTGAGGCGCAGGTAGTATTTCAGCGCGTTGAGGCGGGTGTGTCCGAGGTGTTTTTTGAAATAATGGAGTTGACTCCGGCGGTGTTCCAACGCGACTTTTCCGGGATTGGACCCGGTGCTCCCGCCGCCGAAATGGATCACTTCGGCTTCCGGTGTGTAGCGGACCTTCCAGCCCAGTTGGCGGAGGCGGCGGCTCAGGTCGGCGTCTTCCAGATACATGAAAAAGTTTTCATCCATCAGCTCCGCATCGAACACCGCCTGACGGCACAGGAGCATGCACGCCCCCTTGACCCAGGCCACCTCCCGTTTACGGGAATGCAACATCTTCAGAACCCAGCCGGCGGGAGGGAACCGGTGATTGTCCCATAGGTTGAAGAAAAATTTCCGCACCGCTTCGTTGAGGAAGCTCACCTCGAAACCGAAGGACTTTTGCAGACTGCCGTCGGCGTTCAGCAGGCGGCAACCCAAAAGGCCGATTCCGGGAGAGTGCTTCATTTCCTGAATCATGGCCAGCAGGGCTCCCGGCTGGACCACCGTATCCGGGTTCAACAACAGAATATACCGGCCCCGCGATGCCACCATTCCCTGATTATTGCCCTGCGCGTGGCCGCGATTGTCACGGTTGGTGAACAATCGCACGTTCGGGAATTGCTGGCGGACCCGCTCGGGGGTGCCGTCCTCTGAGGCGTTATCCACCACGATGATTTCGTGGTCGAAATTTCCAGCGGCGCGGCTCACCGACTCCAGGCACCCCGGCACGTGATCGCGGGAGTTGTACGTCACCACCACGATGGACAGTTCGAGAGAATAGGAATAAAGTTCGGTCATGAGGATTCCGTTGCGGCGGGTGTATTGTCCGTCAGGCGCACACGTTTCAAATACACCCATTCCATGGCGTTGATATCCAGATTCTGCACGTAAGGTTTCACCAGCAAGTTTTGCGCGCTCACAAACAAGGAGATTATAGCCGAGTCCGTCTCCGTTAACAAAATTTGCGCTTCGTCATAAATGGCCTGGCGCATTTTGGGATCCTGTTCCGCCGCTCCCTGGGCCACCAACCGGTCATACCGCTCATTTTTCCATTGAAGGCGATTCTGGCCGCTGGTGGAAATGAACAGGTTCATGAAATTGTCGGGGTCCGGAAAATCGGCTCCCCAGCCCAGTCGAAACACCGGCGGCGGGTCGACATCCAATTTTTTCAAATACACCTTCCACTCCTGATCTTCCAGTCCAACGTTCAGTCCCAGGTGCTCTTTCCATTGCGCCTGCACGAACTGGGCGATCAGGCGGTGGGTCGGGTCGGTGTTATAGGCCACGTTGAATGCCGGGAACCCCTTTCCGCCGGGATACCCCGCCTCCGCCAGCAGGGCCCGCGCTTTTTCGGGATTGAATTTCGGGCCGAGTTCGGGATTATACCCGAACATGCCCTTGGGTATCCACGAAGCCGTGGGCCACTCGCCGCCTTTCAGGATAAGGGGAATGCGTGAGCGGTCAATGGCGTGGGCCAGCCCCCGCCTTACCCGGGGGTCGTCGAACGGCGGTTTTTTCACGTTGAACCCGTAGTAATACCCGCGCAGGACGGGAAGGTTTATGTACTCTGCGTGGGTCCGGTAATGCGGGATGGCCACCGGCGGCAGTTCCGCCAGGTCCAGTTCGCCGGTTTCGTACAGGGTCAGTTCTGTAGTCGGATTCCGCACGACATACATGAGCACACGGTCCAGCGCGGGTCGGGCGTCATAATAGTCCGGGTTGGTCTGGAGCACCAGTTTGTATTCGTGGTGCCATTCTTCGAGCGTGAACGGACCGTTGGTGACGATATGCTCCGGGTCGGTCCAATGGTCGCCGTATCGTTCGATTACATCCTGGCGTTGCGGAAAGGTGACCATGAAGGTGGTGAGGCTGGGAAAATAAATGACCGGCCGTTTTAGCCGCACCTGCAGGAGGGTGGGGGAAAGCGCTTTCACGCCCACCCGGCGGGCATCTTTCAGGGTGCCGGAATTGTATTCGTAGGCGTTTTCGATATCGAACAGGAAATAGGCATACTGCGCCGCAGTGGCGGGATTGAGCAGGCGCTTCCATGAATACTCGAAATCCTGAGCGGTCACCGGCTTGCCGTCGGTCCAGGTCACATCATCGCGCAAGGTGTAGGTGATCACCCGGCCGCCTTCGGAAAATTCCCAGCTCCTGGCAATGGCGGGCACGGGTTCCAACCGCTCGTTGTACTGGGTCAGCCCCTCCATGATATTGGTCAGCACGTTGAAGGATACGCCATCGGTTGCCAGGGACCAGTCGAGAGTGGGGGGCTCTGTGGTCAGGGCCATCCGCAGAGTCCGCTCGGCCATCGCCGAGGGTTCTCCGGAACAGGCGGCCAGCCCTAACAAGGTGGCCAGGACCCAGGCCCCCAGCCCCAGCCCGAAGTGGACAGAGGGTCGGCCGATATGGCGTACCGTCTTCATCGGTATGAAGGATACCACTGTCAAAGGCGTGTCCCAACCGGGTTTTAATATATTGAGATAATTCCTTTACTTTTCCATGAGACTCGATAAAATCATCGTTTTCCCATCATTCGAGCAGTTATGGCACACAAAGTAAATCTGGAGGATCTGACCTGGATCCGCCGCTGGATCAAAAAGGGTCTGAGCAAGGACAAAAAGACCCTCGATTTATCCCAACGGCGTTTCAGCTACCCGATTGCCATCGAGGTGGCGGAAGGCATGGCGGTTCCGGGGATCGAGATCCTCTACATGCACAATTGCTGGCTGAAGGATTCCTATCTGGAAGAGTTGGCCGTGTCGAACCTGTTCGCGCCGGTGAAGGAGCTCTG
>JAPUGN010000007.1 GCA_027298165.1 Nitrospinota bacterium | reverse complement strand
GCGAAGAATCTATGTTTTGACCTGCTTTAAAAAAGGAATTGTTATCAACCCCTCCCAGCCTCCCCTTTGAAGGGGAGGAGTATTCTGTTTTCATCCGTGTTTATCTGTGTTCCCTTCGGTAAGCCCAGGACAAGCACCTGTGGCCGGGCAAGGCCCGGAGCAGAATTGGGTCCAGCGTCACGCTGGCCGGCGCTTGCTTTAACATTGAGAATACCCGCCCGAATATCCTATAATTGCACCACTAATGAAAAAACACAGAGGTGTCTCATGAGATTTTTGATACCCACCGGGCTGGTCATGGCCTTATGGGTAGTCAGCGTCAGCGCCACGGCATCGAGTCCGGCGGAGCTCCACCTCTGGAAGCAGGACCCCTATTTTCACGGGCCCTGCGGGCATTGTGCGGACTTTTACGCCATCCGCACCCATGACAATCCCGCCGATCTGACCCTGTTTGAGTTGTATAACCAAAGCGGATATTATTATATCGACCTGAATGGCCCGGCCGGCACCACAGTGACTCTTTACGGCCAACGAAAGCATTCGCCGGACCGGGGCTTTCTGATCGTCCGCAAAAATGACGATGCCCCCATTGCGGTGGCGGATCTGGAATCCTTCCCGCCCAACCGGTGGGTGGAGGTTGCGGCTGAAAACTCGTCATCCGGCGCGTACTCGGTATGGTACCAGCCTTATGGGGGTTTCAAAAACAGCGTGGAGTCGGTGCGCTGGGGACAATGGTGGACGGAGCTTCCACCTGCTCCCGGAAAGCCATAAACGCCACATGAAACACCTGCATAAAATTCCCGTCTTTATAGTTCTCTGCCTGATGGCAACCGTTGGGATACCTAACAAGGCCGTGGCGGCCCCCTTTCAGGTCAACGGGAAAACCGTTCCCCCAACCGTGGCATCGGTCAACGGAGTGACGTTGGACTCGCAACTGCTGATCAGCGAGATCAAGGTGTTTCGCCTGATGGGCCGGCAGCAGAACAAGACGCTTTCCGAAAAAGAGTTGTCGGAGTTTTCCCACCAGGCGTTGTCGCGGCTGGTGGATCAGGAATTGATTTACCAGCAGGCGCATAAGTTGCGCATCCGGATCGACCCGAAACTGCTGGACAAGCGGGTCCAGGAAGTCCGCACACAGTTCCCATCCGAAGCCATGTTCAATACCGCCCTGGACGTGCAGGGGTTGAATCTGGATCTGCTCAAAACCAAGTTTGAAAAACAAATGGTGGAGGAAGCCCTCATCCGGGAGAAGGTGGTCCCCAAGGTCCACGTAAGCGATGCCGAAGTGGAGGCCTTCTACCGGAAAAACCTGGATCAGTTCCGCACCCCGGAAACGTATCATGCGCA
Source organism: Nitrospinota bacterium (assembly GCA_027298165.1). Classification (GTDB taxonomy): domain Bacteria; phylum Nitrospinota; class Nitrospinia; order Nitrospinales; family Nitrospinaceae; genus SZUA-226. The sequence continues at coordinate 2,604 of JAPUGN010000007.1, read as the reverse complement.
TCATATCTTCACCGCCGCCCTGCAACCCGGTGCGCATCAACCGCTGGAGGATGAAGCCGCCCGCAAAAAGGCGGAGCGTTTAAACGCTCTGGTGGACCGGGATGCCTCTGAAAAAATACAGGGCCTCCATAAGCAATTGCAAGCGGGGGCGGACTTTGCGGAACTGGCCAAAGGGCAGTCCGAAGACACCACTACGGGGGAAAAAGGCGGAAGCTGGGGCGCGCTGGCATTGAGCGAATTGCCGGAGGTGTTGGCTCAGGTGTTGCCGAGGCTCGAGCAAAATGAAATCAGCAAACCTGTCCGCTCCCCTTACGGTTACCATATCCTGAAATGGACGCAGAATATTCCCGCGGGTCGTCGGCCCCTGTCCGAAATTAAAACGGATATCATGAACGCCCTGTTACGGGAAAAAACGTTGAGCGAGCATCAGAAAATGGTCGCCCAAATGCGTAAGCAGGCGGATATCAAACTTTTTTATTGAACGCCTCCCCACTCATTCTTTTCGATGAAAACACTGGTGACCGGCACTACGGGATTTTTGGGAGCGGCCCTGTTGCGCGAATTGATCGCCGACGAACGGGACGTACGCGTTCTGGTGCGGCCCGACGCAGACCGGTCCAACATCGAGGGTCTGGGGGCCGAGGTGATGACGGGAGATGTGCGGGACCGTGACTCCCTCGCCGCCGCGTTGAAGGGTTGCGAGGTTCTGTACCACGCCGCCGCGTATTACAGTCTGTGGAGCCGGGACAAACGGATGATGTATGACATCAATGTCCAGGGTACCCGCAACATCCTGGAAGCGGCTCTGACTGAACATGTGAACAAGGTGGTTTATACCAGCACCGTCGGTTGCATCGGCTTGTGGCCGGACGGCCGTCCCGCGGATGAACAGACGCCTCTGGACCCGGCGATTCTGTGCAACGATTACAAACTGTCCAAGTACCAGGCCGAGCAGGTGGCCCTCGAGTTTGCGGGGAGGGGGCTGCCGGTGGTGGTGGTCAACCCCAGCGCGCCGGTCGGACCCCGGGACATCAAACCAACGCCCACGGGACAGCTCATCCTCGATTTCGTCAACGGCAAGATGCCCGCTTATCTCGACACCGGGTTGAACCTGATCGATGTCCGGGACTGCGCCCGGGGCCACCTCCTCGCCGAGCAAAAAGGCAACGTCGGAGAGCGTTACATCCTGGGCCACCGCAACCTGTCTCTGCATGAAATTCTGCTGGCCCTGGAGAAAATCACCGGCATCCCGGCGCCCCGCATCAAATTGCCCTACTGGGTGGCCTATGCCGCGGGCTGGATATGCGAAACCGTTTCCGATGTCATCACCCACCAGCCGCCAGCGGTGCCTCTCGGCGGGGTGAAAATGGCGAAACACAAGATGTATTTCGACGCGTCTAAAGCTGTCCGCGAACTGGGCCTGCCGCAAAATTCCGTGGACCGCGCCCTCGAGGACGCAGTCCAATGGATGACCGACCATGGCATGGTCCGCTCCGCCAACTGATTACGAGACTTTATGGAATTCTTCGAACTGCTGTGGGGAACCGTGCTGTTGCGTCCCTACGTATTTGCTTTTCTCGCCTGTTATCTGGTCATCGCCACCTTGAACATGGGATTCGGGCGGACGATCCTGTTCACCGTGCTGGCTTACAGCATCACCTTTCTGGCGGAATATTCCTCGACCCACAACGGTTTTCCGTTCGGATTCTACACGTATATTGAAACGACGCGCGACCGGGAATTGTGGATATCCAACGTTCCCTTCATGGATTCTTTGTCCTTCAGTTTTCTCGCGTACGTCAGCTACACCCTGAGCCTGTTTCTGTGGTGCCCGTTGATCCAAAAGGGCTGGGATATCCGGTTGGTGGAATTCGATCGCATCAAACATTCCGGGCGGGTGGTCCTGACCGGTGGTGTCTTGATGATGCTCCTCGATGTGGTGATCGATCCTGTGGCGTTTCTCGGGGACCGCTGGTTTCTGGGTCAAATCTACACCTACCGGGAGGCGGGGGAGTATTTCCATATTCCTCTCACCAATTTTGCCGGCTGGTTTCTGGTGGGCGCGGCTATTTTGTTTGTTTTCACACGGTTCGACGTCTGGCTGTCGCGCAAGGGGTTCCGCGATATCGGTATCCGGGAAGTCGCTGGGAAAGCGCTGTGGGGCCCGGCGATGTATTTCGGCGTGTTGGCGTTCAACCTGGCGGTGACGTTTTATATCGGCGAGTGGTTGTTGGGGTTGTGCGGGGTGGCCGTGGCGCTGTTGGTGCTGGCTCTGCCGTTGATCAAAGGGGTTCGCGGAAACCGGGCGGCGGAACCCACGGAATCACCGGTAGTTGGTGAATGACATGGCGATTCCGAAATCCTTTTCCTTGAGTTCGGCGATCACCGCCTGCAGGTCGTCCCGGTTTTTGCCGGAGACCCGCACCTGATCGTCCATCACCTGCCCCTGGACCTTGATCTTCATTCCCTTGATGACCTTGACGATCTCCTTGCCCTTTTCCTGGGGAATGCCCTGTTGTAGTGTAATTGCCTGGCGCACCGTGTTGCCACCGGCGGGTTCTATCTTGCCATAGTCGAGGGCCTTGAGCGACACTTTGCGCTTGA
>JAPUGN010000069.1 GCA_027298165.1 Nitrospinota bacterium | reverse complement strand
ATCCCCGGATAAGGAGGCCTGCAGGGGACTCTCTGCCTTTTGAAACGAGGAACGCTTTACCGCCGCTTCGGGAACGAAGCCGGCGGTTGAGAAGGTCGGGGATTTATGCGTCGCCGGACCGGGCCGGGGTTTTAAATGGATAAACTTCGCCGTGGCTGGTTCTGCTGCCAGGGCGGTTGGGGTCGTGCCGTCCTTAACATTGGAAAAACGGACCTTGGCTGTTGGAGACATCTTTGGGATGAATTTTTGCCGGGAGTTCGTCAGCAAAGAGGCGACAGCCACCGCCCGGATGGGACTCGCTGGCGGGCCGGTGAACGCGGGTGCGGGCCGGACCTCGACCTTTTCAGCGGAGCCATGGCTGGCTGGCGTGATCATATAAGGATGTGCGGGCCGAGGTTGGGTTGTCTCATGGAGCAATGAGGCCCGTTTGTTCAACGGGCTTGGGTGAATGATTGTATGAGGAGAGGCCATCCGGTGAATCTTTTTGAAGGGGTGGGGTACCGGAATCCTTGCAGACGGAGTTCGGGCCTTAAGAGGAGTGATGGCTGATGGATGCACCGCCCTGGGTTGAGCCGGGGATCCGGAAACCGATCGGGGAGTGGCCGGGTGTTCAGACGGCCGGGATGAAGGAGGCGCGGGTATAAATTTTACGTTGATAATTTTAGGTGGAGTTTTTTCAGGGGCCGTCCAATCCCATTGCCAGGCGGAAAACAAACCAATGAATCCGGCATGCAGGATCAATGAACCGGCAAGGGCGTAATTTTCCAGAAGCCTGTCGGGCAATTTTATTTTTAAAGATGAATTCATGTTCAAAGAATGGGAGGAGGCGAACCTCCTCCCGTCATCCGTTAATTAAAGCTGTACACAAATCCCGCATAACCGGAAATGCCCGCCGTTCCGGATTCAAACGATTCCTCGTAATCCTTATCGAGCAGGTTTTCGCCTCGTGCCGTCAGTTTCCAGTTTTTGTTGAGTTGGTAGCTGATAGCCGCCCGCAACAAAGTTCGTCCTTTGACCGGACCCAAGCCAGACACCATGCGGCTCCGGTACTGTACGGTCACTAGGGAATACAGTTTTTTAAGCCAGCTGTGACTGAGGGTTGCTGAAAATGTGTTTCGAGGTCGCTTGGCCAGGGTTACATCTCTTATTTCATCCACAGCTTGATTCCAGGTATGGAGGACTGTCAGGTCCAAATCGTTCAGGATTTCGAGATTTATGGAACTCTCTACGCCTTGGGAAATGGCCAAGCCTATATTGCTAGCGAAGAATCCAGTACTTAAATTGGAATCGATTAGATCGGTGTATTCCGTATAAAAATAGGTGACACTTAAGGTCAGCCGATCGTTAAACAGTTTTTGTTCGATCCCGCCTTCCCAGTTAGTGCTTTTCTCTGGCAGAAGGTTGGGATTTCCAAAAAATGGAAAAAAGAGCTCTTGATGGGAGGGAACACGGAAGCCTGTGGCGTGTGAAACCCGAACCTTGGTTCCAGTTTCTTTAAAATGGTAAGCCGCCTCAATTTTATAGATTAATTTATCTTCAAACTCAGAATTAATCTCTTGACGTAACCCTGCGGTCAGAAAAAGTTGATCTTCGTAATTCAACCGTCCTTCCAAATAGTACCCTTGTGAATGATTGTCCAAACCAAATTGGTCGGGAGCAAAAAAGAGGAGGGGGTTCCCTTGCCCAGTAAATTGACTATTAGTGACCTGATATTCGAATCCGAATACAGTAGAAATATAATCAGACAGGGTCACGTTGTTTTGGAAGTCCACCGTGTAGGTTCGGTTGAATATGGCTGAGTCGCCGATAGTAGGATCGATCGTATCCAATTTATCGTAGCTGAAATTGGAGTTGAGTTTGACATCCCACTTATCGGTAAGGGATTTTTGAATAGGTATTGCAATGGAAAATTTATCATTGGTAATTTGCGGGATCGAAGAATCTGTAAATGCGAAGGTGATGGGATCGAGTCTGTCAAAATCATTTTTGGCCTGAACGTATCGGCTGATCACTTCAATGCGTCCATTCCCCAGGAAATTGTAACCCAGGCGGGTGGACAGGGACGTGTTGCCATAACCATCGTCTTCGGTGGCGCCTCGGTCTTCATTCAAATCGGAAAAACTGTCGCTGTCGGTCCGGGAAGCGGATAGCGAATAATCGAATTTACCAAGGGCGCCCGAACTGGTGATAGTTTCCTTGAAAGTCTCGAAGCTTCCGCCTTCAAAGGTGAGGGAGTGCGTGGGCTTGCCTTTACCCCTCTTGGTGACGATATTGATGACCCCGCCGACGGCATCGGCGCCCCAAAGTGCGCTTTGTGGACCCCGCAGGATTTCAATGCGCTCTATGTTGTCCAACTGCAGGTTGGCAAAATTGAAAGCGCCCGTGGTGTTGGAGTTGACCTGGACACCGTCTATCATTACCAATGTGGATGCAGAGTTAGCGCCGCGCATGAAAACCGAGGTTTGGCCGCCGAGGGGTCCAGAGCGAACCACCTGGATACCCAATTGCTCACGCAGAATATCTTGGACTTGCATGTGTTGTTTCTGCTGGATTTCTTCCTGTGTGATCACCGTCACTGCGCTGGTTTTATTTTCCTCTTTCAAAGTGGTGCGGGTGGCGGTGATTTCAATTGCTTTCAACTCTTCCTCGTTGTCCTCCGCAAAGGCGGCCAGCGGTAATAATAAAATGCAGATCATCAAACTGAGTTTTTTAAAAAATTTCATAAGTTTCCTCTCCCTCGAAGGATGATTAAAATTTTCCCGGGCAAGGTTTCCTGACTTGGGGCGTCCTACTCACCGTGCCTTCCCGTCCTTGCGGACAGTGGCTATCGACGGCTTTCGCTCCCATCACAGTTGCGGGGCAGTGGCGGCCTCTCACCGCGCTTCCCTACTCCCGGGGCTTGAATGTCGGCCGGTTACAGGCCGATGATGCGTTTCACCTCGTTCATGTCGATCGAT